>NZ_JBSGFD010000152.1:0-21085 GCF_053603215.1 Kitasatospora sp. NPDC004240
CGCGTCCGTTCGGACGCGGTGGCTCGCGGGGCCGGGCAGGGCTGTGGCCCCCGTGGTGAGGGCCGGGTACGCCGAAGGCGGCCGATCAGGCCTGCGAGCGGCGGCGCGACGCGGCGACCGCGCCGGCGCCCAGCACGACGGCCGCGCCGGCGAGGGCGGCGAGGTCGGCATGCGGGGTGGTCGAGCCGGTGGCGGCCAGCGTGCCGCCGACGCGCGGGGCGTCCACGGTGCCGGTGACCGCGGACGTGGTGGCCGTCGTGCCGGTGACGGTGGAGGCGGCGACCACGCCGGTGCCCGTCGATGCGGTGCCCGCGGTGTTTCGCGCGGCCTCGGCAGCGGCCTTCGCGGCCGCCTGGTCCTTGGCGCGAGCCGTGAACTGTCCCTCCTTCAGGAAGGCCCGGACGTCCGCGATGGTGCCGTCGAGGGCGGCGTTGCCGGCCTTCTGGACCTCGGGTCCGCCGGCCTCGACGAGCTGGGAGACGTGGATCCGGTCGTCACTCGCCCGCAGCGGCTCCAGCTCCGACTTCAGGAAACGCTCGAGGTCCGCGGCGGTACCGGCCAGCGCCTTCTCGGCCGCCTCGCGGACGTGCCGGCGGGTGCTCGGGTCGTTGACGATGCGCTGGACCTCCGCGCGGTTCTCGTCCTCGGCCCGCGCGATGTGCTGGCCGGTCCTGAGGAAGGCACGGACGTCCTCGTGGGTGCCGTTCATCGCCGTGTTGGCGGCCTTCTGCACCGCGGGGCCACCGCGGCTCAGGATCTGCATCAGCAGAACCCGGTCGTCGTGCTCGGCCGGGTTCTTGATGCCCACCTTGAGGAAGTGCTCGACCTCGGCGGCGGTGCCCGTGAGCGCCTTCTCCGCGCCCTCGCGCACACCCGGGCCGGTGCTCGGATCGGCGAGGATCCGCCGGAGCTCGGCCCGGTTCTCGTCCTCCGCGCGGGCCACGTGCTGACCGGTGGTCAGGAAGGCGCGGAACACCGCGAGGTCGTTCGACTGGAACGCGGCCTCGCCGGCCTTCTGCACGGCCGGACCACCGACGTTCATCAGCTGCAGGATCGCGATCCGCGCGTCGTCCCGGCGGATCCGGTCGACCTCCGACGCCAGGAAGCGCGCCCGGTCCTCCGGGGTGCCGGCGAGCGCCTTCGCCGCGTGCTCGCGGAGGTACCTGCTCGGGGCCGTGACCAGGTAGTCGTTCGGGTAGACGAGCAGCTTCTCGATGGCGGCCCGGTTCTCCTCGTCCGTCTTCGCGTCGGCCGGGTCGGTCTGTTCCTGCCCCGTCGGGGCGGTGTCGGCGAGCGCCGGGGTCGCCCCCAGTGCGACGGGTGCCGCTGCCGTGGCGAGGAAAACGGCAGCGGCGAGCGAACGACGGATCTTCAACGGTCCCCCGGGATCTGAACGAGTGTGGGCCCCGCCTGCGATTTCGCGGCGGTCGGCCGAGTGATCGTATAGCGACGACCTCCCACTGTCGAACGCCTTTCGAAAGCCATCCGTACGTGACGGCCCCGTGCCCGAGCGGGGACGGGCCGGCGTACGACGAGTACCAGGCGAGGACGGACCGGGAGATCCCGGTGGTCGTCATCGAACCCGCCTGAGCCCCCCGCCCTCCGCCCGTCGGGGCGCAGGGTGGGGGGGCATCGATCAGAGGGAGGTGGAGAGGGCCACGTGGCGCCACTGGTCCAGTTCGCGCCGGACCAGGTCCAGCTTCGCCTCGACGCGCTCGACCGCGTCCGCGCCCAGCTGGAGGCGCAGTGGGGGCTCGGTGGCCTCGGTGAGGTCGACGATCGCCTCGGCGGCCTTCGCCGGGTCGCCCGGCTGGCGGCCGTCGAAGTGGGCCAGGGCCTCGCGTACCGGTCCCGCGCCCGCGGCGTAGTCGGCGATGGTGGCCGGCTCGGTCCTGAAACTGGAGTGGCTCAGGAAGTCCGTGCGGAAGCCGCCCGGCTCGATGATCGTGACGCGGACGCCGAGGGGGGCCAGTTCGCCGTGCAGCGCTTCGGAGATGCCTTCGAGGGCGAACTTCGACGCGCCGTACAGACCCGTCGCCGGCGCGGTGGCGAAGCCGCCCACGGAGCCGATGTTCAGGACGTGTCCGGATCGCTGGGCACGCAGGGTCGGCAGGGTCGCCCGCAAGGTGTTGAGCACGCCGAACACGTTGACGTCGAACAGTGACCGAGCGGCCTCGTCCGACACCTCCTCGATCGCGCCGAGGAGGCCGTAACCGGCGTTGTTGGCCACGACGTCGATCCGGCCGAACCTGGCCAGCCCGGCCTCCACGGCGGCCGTCAACTGCTGCGGTTCGGTCACGTCCGCGGTCACCGCCAGCAGGCCGTCCGGCAGGTTCGGGTAGGCCTTGAGCACCGCCGACGCGTCCCTCGCCGTGGCGATCACGCCGTGTCCCCGCTCCAGTGCTTCCCGGGTGATCTCCGCGCCGAGCCCCCGCGATGCCCCGGTGACGAACCAAACGCTCATGTTCTCTCCTGTTCCGATGGATCGACGGCTCGACGCTAGGTCCTAGAGTCGGGTCTAGATCAACAGCTGTGGAACGGAGGGGCACTGATGGACCTGAGCATCGGTGAGGTGGCGCAGCGCAGTGGGCTGAGCGTGCACGCGTTGCGGTTCTACGAGCGGGAGGGCCTGTTCGCCAACCCGGTACGCCGTCTGTCCAACGGCCGCCGTGTCTATCACGAGGAGGATCTGGAGTGGCTGGCGATCTGCACGAGGCTGCGGTCCTCCGGCATGTCCTTGGCGATGATCCGGCGGTACATCGAGCTGGCCCGCCAGGGCACGGGTAACGAGCACGAACGGCTTGAGCTGCTGCGCAGCCACCAGGCGCATGTGGAGGCGCAGATCCGGGAGTTGCAGGGGACCCTGGACGTGATGCGGTACAAGGTGCGGATCTACGAGGAACACCTCGCCCGTGGCGAGGCCGACCGTCTCTGGAACCCGTCCCACCCGGATGCCGGGTAGGAGTCGGGCTCTGTGGACCGGCGCTGTGAGGTCGTGCCTTCGCGGACGGCTCCCCGCGTCATCGGCCCGGGGTTCGGCAGGCGGGTTCGTGCCAGGTGGTGCGGACGACGGTGCCGCCCGGGGAGAGGTGTTCGCTGGACCAGGTGCGGCAGCACCTGGTGCGCGGGCGGGCGGGGGCGGGCGGCCGGGGGCCGGGCAGGGCGGCCCCGGTGCGGCGCTGGGGGCGGCGGACGGTGGTGGGGGTGGGCGGAGTCGTCGTCATGCGGCAGTGCCTGCCCATTCGGGGTGGGGGGCCAACCCGCGGTCACTCGAACGAAGGAGGGAACGAGGCCCGGCCCGCGCCGCGGGTGCTCGCGCGGCGCGGGCCCGGGTGGGCCGGTGGGGTGCGGTCAGCGGATGACGGCGGGGGCGAGGGCGGCGGCGACGAGGACGGTGGGGGTGCCGGTGCCGTCGGCGGGAACGCTCCACAGGTCGCTGCCGTCGTCACTGGGCAGGGAGTAGGCGACGGTGTGGTCGTCGACCCATAGCGCCTGGTCGTCGAAGGAGCGCTGTTCGGTGGTCCGGGTCTCGGCCATGTTCTTCAGATCGAGGACGTACAGCTGCCAGGGGGCGTCCTCGGACAGTCCGGGGACGCGCTTCTTGTAGGCGATGCGGGTGCCGTCGGGTGACAGGGAGGGGCATTCGACGTTGCCGTGCAGGGTGGTGAGGGTGTGTGCGACGGCGTCGCCGGCGACCAGCCAGGTCCGGCCGCCGCTGGCGAGGGTGGCGTAGAAGTGCTGGTCGTCGGCGAAGGTGACGCCCCAGATGTTGGTGTCGGCGGCCTGGTGGGGCCGGCCGTCGAGGGTGACGGCGTAGCTCTCCAGGTTCTCCTGGAGGGCTCCGGTGCGGGTGTCGAGGATGGTGGTGCGGGTGGAGAAGTCGGTACCGGCGTAGGAGTCGCCGCCGACGAAGACGGTCCAGGCGGCGAGGTGCCCCGAGGGCGAGACGCGGGTTCGGGTGGGGATGCCGGCGAGGTCGTGGTGGCGTTGCTCCTTGAGGTCGGCGTCGAGGACGACGGCGCGGTAGGTGTCCTCTAGGACGCCGTGGACGGCCTGCAGACAGATCCCGGTGCCGGCGGCGGCGTGGAAGCGCAGGCAGGCCGGCGCCGAGACGGTACGGGTGGCCTTGGGGTCGGCGAGCGGGACGGCGGCGATGTGGTCGCGCTGGTCGCCCCAGGTCATGCTGCGGAACACCAGGCGCGGCCCATCGGTGTGCGGTCCCAGGCTGACGGCGCCCGTCCGGGACGGAGGCCCGTCACCCGGGTGTTCGTCGGCGCGCAGGACGGTCCGGACGCCGGCCGCGACGAGAACGGCGGCGACGGCGAACAGGACGAGCAGACGGCGGGCGAATGTCATTCGGGATCCTCTGGGTTCTTCGGCATCAAGGGAAGCAAGCGGGCGGGCGGGGCGAGGTGGTCACGCGGCCGGCGCACGTCCCGGGTCATCGGTGAGACGGCCCAGCAGGCGGGGGGCGAGGGCGAGGGCGAGGGTGAGGGCTGCGGTCATGGTGGCCAGGGCCGCGGTCTCGCCCCAGCGGTTCCACAGCGCGCCGAGGAGGAGCGAACACGCGAAGCGTCCGGCGCCCTGGCCGGAGCCGACGAGGGCGAGGCCCGCGCCGCGGCGCTCTTCGGGGACGGCGCCGGCCGCCGCGGCGGCGAGGATGCCGTCGGTGGCGGCGTAGAAGAGGCCGTGCAGGCCGAGGATCACGGCGGCCGGTCCCGTACCGCCGCCGACGGGGCACGCGAGGAGCAGGCCGTAGGCGGCGAGCAGGGCGGCGTGGCCGAGGACGAACATGCGCCGGCGCCCGATCCGGTCGGCGAGGGCGCCGAGGGGGACGGCGAGCAGCAGGTAGACGGTGGCGGTGCCCAGGGGCAGGAGGGGGAACCAGCCGGCGGAGAGTTCGAGTCGGCGTTGCAGCAGTAGGTACAGGAAGGAGTCGCTGACCGTGGCCAGGCCGAGCAGGGCTGCGCACCCGGTGATGCGGCGCAGGGCCGGCAGGCGTAGCAGTTCACGCAGGCGCATCCGCGTGGCGGTGGGGCCGGCGGGTGTGGGGCGTAGGGCGCGGCCGGGGACGAAGAGGAGGAGGACGAGGACGCCGAGGGCGGCGATGTAGGAGCTGACGGTGAAGACGGCGTGGAAGCCGCCGGGGGCGGCGCGCAGGATGAGGAACGCGATCAGGGGGCCGGCGAGTGCGCCGGCGGTGTCCATGGCGCGGTGGACGCCGAAGGCGCGGGCGCGGTGTTCGGGTGGGGTGGCGAGGGAGATCATGGCGTCGCGGGGTGCGGTGCGCAGTCCCTTGCCGATGCGGTCGGTGGCGAGGACGAGGCCGATGAGGGGGGTGGTGCGCACGATCAGGAGCGCGGGACGGCAGAGGGCGGAGAGGCCGTAGCCGGTGGCGGCGACGGCCTTGTGGCGTCCGCCGCCGCGGTCGGCGAGGAAGCCGCCGATCAGGCGCAGGGTGGCGGAGGCGCCGTTGAAGAGGCCGTCCAGGACGCCGAGGCCGAGGGGGGAGACGTGGAGGACGGTGAGGAGGTAGAGCGGCAGGACGGCGGTGACCATCTCGGAGGAGACGTCGGTGATGAGGCTGACCGTGCCGAGGGCGAAGACGGTGGGGGCGATCCGCGCGGACCGCCCCGGCCCAGGGGCCGGGGCGGCGGCGGACGGCGCGGTACGTCGGCTGTCCGCGAGGTACATGGCGCTTAGTTCCAGATGCCCGCGATGTCGGAGGCGCTGGCGGCCTTGCCGGCGTGGGTGGTGAGGCCGGCGAGGTCCTCGAGGGTGCGGAGCATGTCGTAGTGGTTGTACTTGGTGGTCGAGACGGAACCGGCCTTGACGGGCTGTCCGTACAGGACGGTGGGGATCTGGTTGCCGCTGTGCCGGTTGTCCTCGTCGAAGGTGACGACGAGGAGGCTGTTGTGGGTCTTGGCCCAGGCGGCGTAGGCCCCGAGGTTCTTCTTGATCCAGCCGTCGCCGGTGCCGACCGAGCAGTCGTGCATGTCGCTGCAGAGGTTGGGGACGACGAAGGAGACCTTGGGGAGCTTGGCGAAGTCGGTGGGGAACTGGGTCATGGTGTGGCCCGTGTCGGCGGGGACGTTCTTGAACGCGAACCAGGGGTTGTGCTTCTGGGCGTACTTGCCGCTCTTACAGGTGGTGGAGCCCTCGCTGGGCAGGGATTCGTTGTAGCTGCCCCAGGTCTTGCCGGCGGCGATCAGTTCGGAGGCGAGGTTGGGGGCGGTGTTGGTGCCGGGCTTGAAGCAGCCGTCGCCGGTGATGCCCTGGGTGCCGCCGGAGAAGAGGGCGAAGTAGTTGGGCTGGCTGGGGTGGGTGATGCCGTAGGAGGCCTTGAGGGTGGCGCCGCCCTGACCGAGGGAGTTGATGTACGGGGCGTCCTTGGCGCCCATGACCTGGTTGTAGGCGTGGTTCTCCATCACGACCACGACGATGTGGTCGGGTTTCGGGACGGCCACCGACGCGGAGGCGGAGCCGACGCCGGTCAGGGTGGTGGCGAGGCCGGCGGCCAGGGCGGTGGGCACGGCGACGGCGAGGGCGATCTTCTTGCGGGGGCGGCGGTGCCGGCCGGGGGTGGCGGGGGTGTTGGCGTCGGTGGGGTTGTCGCTGGACATGTGTGTCTCCTGTGTCGGGGAGTGGGAGTGGTCCGGTACCCGGGGCGGCGTCGGTGCGGCGGCCGCCGGTACGGACGGGGTGGGAAGGAACCCGGGCCGGGGGGTGACCTGGCCGTCGGCGCCGCGGGTCGTGCCGTCGCGCCGGGCCGCGCCGGGAGTCCCGGCGGGTGGGCGCTCACCTGGTGGGGTTGTCGCCCAGGCCCTTGACATACAGGAGCCGGTTGGGGGTGTTGCTGCCGGGCTTGCCGATCTTGCCGGGGGTGGCGGCCTTGATCAGCGCGTCCTGGACCTGGGCGGGCGTGGCCCTGGGGTGGGCCGACAGGTAGAGGGCGGCGGCGCCGGCGACGTGCGGGGCGGCCATCGAGGTGCCGGTCAGGCTGCGGGTGGCGTTGTCACCGGTGTGCCAGGTGGAGGTGATGGCGGTGCCGGGGGCGAACAGGTCGGTGCACGCGCCCCAGTTGGAGTCCGGGCGCCGCTGGTCGTCGGAGGCGGAGTTGTTCACGACGATGGCCTCGGCGATGTCTCCGGGCGAGTTCTTGCACGCGTCGGCGCCCTTGTTGCCGGAGGAGACCACCCAGGTGACGCCGGAGGCGATGGAGGCGCGGATCGCCTTGTCCTCGGCGGCGCTGACGCCGCCGTTGATGCTCATGTTGACCACGGCGGGCTTGACGGCGTGCTTGGTGACCCAGTCCGCGGCGGAGATGATCGCGGAGGTGGGGATGCTGTCGTTGCACGGTGTGACCCGGACCGAGACCAGCTTCGCGCCCTTGGCCACGCCGTAGTCCTTGCCGCCGACGGTGCCCGCGACGTGGGTGCCGTGGCCGATGCAGTCGGCGCCCGCCCGCCCGTCGCCCACCAGGTCCACCCCGATGGCGGCGCGACCGGCGAACTGGCTGTGCGTGGTGCGCAGTCCGCTGTCCACCAGGTAGACGGTGACGCCCGCGCCGGTGTTGGGCGCCGCGTAGGCGTTGTCCAGCGGCAGGTTGCGCTGGTCGATGCGGTCCAGGCCCCAGCCGGCCACCGAGGCGGCCGCCGCTGCGGCATCGGATTCGGACCCGGGCGCCGCGTCCAGGTGGTGGGTGGCGTCCTGTTCCACGGAGGCGACCGCCGGGTCGGCCGCGACCCGCCGGGCCTGGTCGGGCGTCATCTCGGCGGCGTATCCGTGCAGGGCGGTGTCGAAGACGGTACGGACGGTGCCGCCGTGGGTGCCCGCCAGCCGACGGGCGAGGGACGCGGACGCCGTGTCCTCGGCCGGTGCGCCCTGGGCGGCCTGCGCAGCCGGTGCGGCCTGCGCGGTGTCCGGGGCGGGGACGGCGGCGTCCTTGAACACCACCAGGTAGCGGCCGGCTATCGGCTCACCCGCCGTGGGGGCCTGGCCGGCGGCCCGCTCGCCGGCGTTCGCCGGGCCGATGACCACCACGGCCACCGCGGCGGCGGCGACGGTGGAGGCGATGGCCACGGTGGGCAGCTTCGGCCTGCGGGCATGGCGACGTGCACGGTTCGGGGACAAGGGGACTCCCTTGGAGGAATGCGGCGAGGTTTCGCCGGTTTCGGGGATGAAGCGGTGGGACGCGTGACGCACCGACGGCGCACGTGAGGGGCGTCGGGTGTCCGGGCGGATCCGCCGGGGAGCGGGATCCGGGCCGGTCGGCGGCACGCGGGTGGGACGGCCGGCGGGCACACGGGTGAGGGGTACCGGGTGTGCCCGGCGGTGCGGGGCAGAGGGGTTGTCGCCGCCGACGGGCGCGCGGGTACGGGCGCGGTCCGCGGCCTCGGGTCGCCGGTGGGGCTCGGCACGGACGAGGCCGCGGTCACCGCGCGCCAGGAACCAGGTGCCACGGGACGGCGCAGCACCGGACGGCGGCCGCGGAGGGTGTGGCGCGGCGCCGGGTGGTCCTGGCCGGGCGGTGCGGACGGTTCAGCGGGTGTGGGCCGCTGAACCCCGTCCGCCGCGCTCGACCCCGAACAGCGGTGGCATCCCGGCGATGTGGCGATCCGTCACTGCCGGGTGACCGTCGCCGCCATGGTCCGGCCGCGGGCTCCTCATCGAGGCGCTCATGTCGGACCTCCGCCGTTCTGCCCGGGCGACGAACACGTGGCGCGGGCTCGTACGTCCGCCCTGGTGGTGCCGACGGTGCCGGCGGCGGGGGCGGTGCGTCTCGCGCTCATGGATGTCTCCTGTGTGGGGTCGGGGACCGGACCGCACGAGGCGGACCGGTCCCCCCGGCCGGGTGGGGACACCGGGACGGGTCCACGATCCGAGGCTTGGACCCAATTCCGGTGGCGGCCAGGACAATAGAAGTACCGTCAGAAAATCACGGCAGGAGCCACTTACCGCCAGTGGCGCGATCTGGCCATGAAGGTCGCATACGGCCGGTGAGGGGCGTTCGCACCTCGCCCGCACGCCCCTCCCGGGCCGCCGCGACCCGCCCCCACCGGCCGGATCGGGCCCGGTCAGATCCAGCCGTTGCGCACGGCGTGCAGCGCCATCTGGAAGCGGGTGACCGATCCGGCACGGCAGTTGAGCTGCTCCAGGTGCCGCGAGAGGGTGCGTCGGCTGACGCCCAGGAGCTCGGCGATGGTGTCGTCGGTGACCCCGGTGGCCAGCAGCTCGACGATGCGTCGGTGGATCGGGCTGAGCGCCGGCGGCACCCGCTCCCCCAGGTGCATCGGCAGGGCGGCGCGCCACGACGTCTCGAACAGCCCCGTGAGCGCGGACAGCAGACTCGACGGGTGGACCAGCAGCATCGAGTCGTTGACCTCCGCCTCGACGAAGGACATCGACACGATCGCCAGCCGGCGGTCGAAGACCGTCAGCTTCACCGGGACGGTCGGCAGGATCCGGGCCTGCTCCCCCGCAGCGATGGACGGCTGGATGTTCACGGCGTAGTACGCCACGTTCTGGACGGCGGAGCGGGAGTAGACGACCCGGTACTCCACACCCTGGCGCAGGTTCTCGATCTCGATCGGGTTCGCACCGCCGTGGGTGTGGTACGGCGGCGAGTCGAACCGCAGCACCTCGGTCTCGGCGG
Organism: Kitasatospora sp. NPDC004240; assembly: GCF_053603215.1. Taxonomy (NCBI): domain Bacteria; kingdom Bacillati; phylum Actinomycetota; class Actinomycetes; order Kitasatosporales; family Streptomycetaceae; genus Kitasatospora; species Kitasatospora sp. NPDC004240. The sequence goes on from NZ_JBSGFD010000152.1 coordinate 9,656, forward strand.
CCTCCTCGATCGTCTCGATCCGCTCGACGATGGCCGCGCCGGTGACGACCTCGACCAGGTTCTCCGTCGGATGCGGACTGACCGAACGACGGTAGGAGCGGTAGGCGTTGGCGGCCGCCTGCTGTGCCTCACGCAATTCGGCGGTCCGCCGGTGCGCCAGGAACTCCAGCGCCACCGTGGGCTCCACCGGTACGTTGCGCCGCCCCGCGGTCTCCGACACGGTGACCAGGCCCAGTCTGCGCAGGTGCGCGAGGTGCCGCTCCACCTCGGGATCCTCCCGTACCCCGCCCTCGCCGGCCACGTCCTCCCGCACCCCGTCCTCGCCGGCGGTGTCCTCCCCCAGCGGGTCCCCGGCCGGGTGCGTCTCGTCATCGGGCCCGGTGGCCAGCAGCGCCACGTACGCCTCCGCCTCCCCGCGCGTCAGCCCCAGGCGGCACAACAGCTCCGGCAGGTTCTCGTCGGCCATGCGCGTTCCTCCCCGTCATGGCGGCCGAATCCGGGGCGAACCGGTGACAGCACGGTCGCGCCCGCATCCCGGCACCGCACGCCGGGGGCCGCATTGCGGGGCATAGTGACACGTACTCGCCGGTAGGTCTTGGGCCATCCAATCCCGAACCAAGATCCACACCGGCTGCTACCAAGATCTCCCAGCCCTCACCGACCCTCTTGACCAAACCGAGGCCTTCTCCGCAAATCCCGCCCAACCCTCACCGCCTCGACCCCGGTGTCGTGATCAGCTGCCGGGCCCGACCACCGGCACCCACTCCCTGACGCCCACGACCTCCACACCGGGCGTGCGGTAGTACGGGTCGGCGTCCACGATGCGGTCCAGCTCCGCCGGTCCGACGGCGAACACCAACAGCGCGCCGGTGTCGTCCGCCCAAGGGCCGGCCGCGAGCAGACGCCCCTCCTCGTGGAGCCGGGCGAGCGACGCGCGGTGCGCCGGCCGGGCGGCGAGCCTCTCGGGGCAAGGGGTGAAGGCCAGTTCGAGAATCATCATGCGCCGACGGTACGGTCGGACGGTGACGAGGTCAGTATCAACCGCTACAGCGGCGCCGTGGCGGTCACTGGCCGCCGTACCACTGCTGGCCGCGCTCCCCGAGGAGCGGCTGCGGGACCTGTGGTCCGCGTCGCACCCCAGAACCCTTCAGGCGCGCGAGGTGCTGTGCGGCGCGGGCGACCGGGCCGGGCATCTCCTGCTCCTGCTGCGGGGCAGGGTGTCCGCCACCGCCACCACGGCCGCCGGGCGGGTGGTCCGTTTCGGCGAGTGGACCGGGCCCTGTGCCCTCGACAAGGTCGCCGTCCTCGACGGCCGCGGGCACACGGCCACCCTCACCGCCATCACCACCTGCACGGTGCGGGCCCTCCCACGCACCCGGTTCGAGGAGCTGATCGACGACGTCCCGGCGGTACGCCGACACGTCCTGCGACTCCTCGCCGCCCAGGCCCGGCAGCAGCAGGAACGGTTCACCGACGCCGCCACGCTTCCCGTCGAGGCCAGACTGGCGGCCTGGTTGCTGACGCGGGCCGCGGCCTCCGCCCGGGGGGAGGTCCAACTACCCGGCACCCAACAGGATCTGGCGGACCTCCTGGGGACCACCCGGGTGACCGTCAACCGTCTGCTCTCCCGGATGCGCCGCGAGGGCCTGGTCACGGTCACCGGCCGAACGATCGCGGTGCTCGCACCGGAGCTCCTGGCCCTGCGCGCCGGCACCCCCTCACCCCCGGCGGACCACCATCGCGGCCGCGAGCCGCGGCCGCCCGGTCCCACGGGTACGGCCGGGAGGCTGAGCCCGGATCACCGCACCCCGTCCGGCACACCCTGATCCTCCAGCCCGACCGCGTCCTGCCCACCCACCCCAACGCCCTGACCTTCACCGCGCTCGGCCACGACGGCGCCGCCGGCATCATCCCCGCCGTCCTGCACCACTACCACCGCTTCGCGCCGCGCCGCGCCTCGACGACGGCGGCGGCGGCGGCGCCACCGTCCGGTTTCTGCTCACCGCTGCGGCCATCCGCACCCTGCGCGACACCGGAGCCGACATGAACGCCAAGTACAAGGAGACCGCACACGGCGGCCTCGCCCTCCACATCCCCCAATGCTGACGCGCGCGCCGAGCCCCGGCCCCCAGGCAACCGGCCCGGCGGGAAGGGGCGTTCGGCGAGACGGACCCGATCACGCCCCGAAGAACTGCCCCAGATCGGTGCCGTCCTCGTCGTCCATGCCACCGGCGACGAAGGCGTCCACGGCGGGAGCGCTGTCCAGCCGCGCCTGCCACGTACGGACGACCTCGTGAAGGGGCGTCAGGTCGTAGGTCTGGCGTGAATCGTCCAGGGCCTTGGCCCAGTCCCGCTCGAACGCCCGCAGCCACCGGTTCCCGCGGTCCGCGTCCTCCTGCGCGCGGATACGGGAGAGCAGCCGGGCGGCGGCGCGGGGGGCCGGGGACGGCGGCGGAGCGGGAAGGTGTTCCGGCTGAACGCTCACAGGGGTCCTCCACTTCGTCGCCGCTCACGCTACGGCAATCGGGCGGGCGCGATGGTGGTCACGCGCTGATTCCTCCGCCGCCGGCCGGGGTGCGCGCCCGGGTGTACCCGGGCGGGCCGCGGTTCAGCCGACCGGTGGCAGTCGGGGAAGCCTGAACCAGGGGTTCGGTCCCGGCTCGGGTGCCCGGCCGTCCGCCCGGGGCCAGTGGGACGGGCGGTGCACCCAACCGTCGTCCTCGCCCGCGCCGTCGTCCTCGCCCGCGCCCTTGTCCTCGCCCGCGCCGGGGCCGACGAGGTGCGGCTCACTTCTGGAGGGGTGACGATCCGTCGAGGAGCTCACCCAGCACCCAGGCCGGGAGCACCCATGCCACGGCGAAGAGCACCAGACAGGCCACCGCCGAGATCGTGAACTGCCCTGCCACGCTTTTCGCGAACCGCTTCATACCCGCCCCCACCGTCCGTCCCGCATCGCCCATTCCGACGTCGTGCGCACCCGGACGGTTCCTCGCCCCGCTGATCGGCGCGGGCGGCCGCCGGGTGCTCAGCGTTTCCTCTTCAGGCGGCCCAGGACGCTCGGGCCGCGGGTGGTCTGCCAGCGTGAGCGCGCCTGGCGGAGCACGGTGTCCCATTCGTCGCGGACCTCGTTGTCCGGCGGGCGCTCGCCGCGGCCGATCCTGTCGAGCTCGTCCTGCACCTCCCGGCCCAGCGCCGCGGAGGCCACGGTCGCGAGCATGGCGCCGAACAGGGCGGAGAGCATGGCGAAGACCGCCCCGATCGCACCGTAGCGGTTCGTGTAGGAGCTGAAGAGACGGGGCAGGTAAACGCTCATGGCCACGGAGTAGCCGGTCAGCGCGGTCGCCCCGATGAACCCGAACGGCACGAGGCCGATCCTGGGGATCCGGCCGGCGGACAGGAGCCGCCCGCTCCAGATGAGGAAGGCCGCCGTCAGGGGCGCCTGCACGAGGGCCGCGCCCAGTTCCAGGGGCCTGCGGCCGAGAGCGGCGTGGAGCAGGCCGCTCAGTGCGGCGTACACGGCCAGCAGCGCGATCCACTTCAGGCCGTTCACCGTGTTGCGGACGCTCAGCGGCTGCAGCTCCCAGCCCTGCTCGAAGAGCCTCTGGGAGGCCCGCGCGAAGCTCAGCACCGAGACGATGAGGAACGCGGCCCCGAAGAGCCCCACCGCGCCCGATGTGCCCGACGAGGAGAGGATGTCGCGCACGGCCTCGGCGCTGTCCGCGGTGAGGCCGTAGCGGTCGATGATGCGTTCGGCGATGTCCCTGCCACCCAGCTGGACCAGCAGGCCGCCGCAGAGGATGGCCAGGGGCACCAGGGCGGTCAGCGCGGAGGAGGCCAGGGCCATCGAGCGGTCGAAGCCCACGAGCCGCTGGAACCGGCCGACCACGCGCAGTGCGAACGCCGGGCGGAGCCAGAAGGTCACCGCCCTCAGGATGGTCTCGCGGCTGATCCGTGTCGTTTGGCCCTCCGCGGTGGCAGTGGCGGGGTGTCGTCGAAGGAGGCGGGACGGGTCCGGCGGGCGCCCGCAGGGGCTCCGCGGTCAGGCCGGTGGACCGCCGCCGAGGCGATCCTCCCCGGCGGCCCCCGACCGGACCCGGCAACCCGCCGGGCACGCGCCGCCATCAGCACACGAAGGGCGGCAGCAGGGCCCGGTCCGGTCCGCGGGGCCCCGGATCTCCCGGTGCCCCGCGGACCGGCCCACGGGACCGCGCGTCCGGGGGTGGGTTGCGCCCACCTCATGCGTGGGGGTCGGTCCCCGGTCCCTGGTCCTGTCCGAGCTGGTCCTTGAGCTTGTCCTGAACGGTGTCGACGTGACCGCTGTACTTGCCCTGGGTCCGCTCGTCGACGGCGTCGCCCGCGCGGTCGACGCCCTTGGACGCCTCTTCCTCGTGGCCCTTCAGCATGTGCTTGAGCCGGTCCATCATGCCCATGGCTACTTCCTTCGTCCGTGACCCCCACTCCTCACCAGTGGAGCAGTGGTGGCGCGGTTCGGCATGTGGAGGGGGAACGGGCGGGGCGCGACGGGTCCGCGTGACGGGTCCGGGGCCGGCGCGACCGCTGCGGGCAGTGTACGGCCGGACGCCATTCGCCGGCCGACGCCGCCCGCGATGGTCCGCCGGGGTGCCGGGACCGAGGCCACCCGGCCGTTCAGCCCCGCCCGTTCAGCCCCGGCCGGGCGGGATCAGGCCGGGCGGGATCAGGCCGGCCTCGTGCGCGGCTATGGCGGCCTCCACGCGGTTGCGTGCGCCCAGTTTCGTCAGCACCGCGCTGACGTGCGCCTTCACCGTGCCCTCCACGAGGTGCAGGCGGCCGGCGATCTCGGCGTTGGAGAGTCCGACGCCGAGGCCGGCCAGCACGTCGCGCTCGCGTTCCGTCAGCCGGTCCAGGGACCGGTGGGGATGGGCCGACCGGTGGGCGCGCAGGCCGGCGATGACCCGGCCGGCGACCCGTGGGGACAGGTAGGCACCGCCGGCGCCCACCGCCCGCACCCCGTTGAGGAGTTCCCTCGGGTCGTCCGCCTTGAGGAGGAAGCCGTCGGCACCCTCCTCCAGCGCCCGGGTGATGTAGTCGTCCTGGCCGAAGGTCGTCAACATGATCACACCGACCGCCGGCAGGTCCCGGCGGAACCGCGCCACGGCCGTCAGGCCGTCGAGGCCGGGCATCTGGATGTCCAGCAGGACCACGTCCGGCCGGTGCCGGAGGGCGAGGTCGAGGGCGGCGTGCCCGTCACCCGCCTCGGCGACCACGTCGATCTGCGGGTCCCGGGCCAGGATGGCCCGCACGCCGGCCCGGACCATCGCCTCGTCGTCGGCCACCAGGACCCTGACGGGACGGCTGTTCGGTTTCGTCTCCTCCACACCGCGAGCCTACGACGGTGAAACCGCCGGTCCGGCCGGCCGTGCCACGGATCGGCCCCGGGGCGGACGGCTCCCCCGACGAAAGACGGGTGACATCATGCCTTTCGACCAATGGGCACCGTAGCCCCGCGCTCGTAGCGTCGCTGCCGTGGAGGAAAGCGGGCGGTCCCGCCCCCTCCCGTACGCCGCGCCCGGCATCCCGTGCGCCGGACGTCCGACCGACCGCGAAGGAGCTTCCGTGATCAGTATCCGGGGCCTGACGAAACATTACGGCGCCACCCTCGCCGTGGACGACCTCACGTTCGACGTCCGGGCCGGCCGGGTGACCGGCTTCCTCGGGCCCAACGGGGCCGGGAAGTCCACGACGATGCGCATGCTCCTGGGACTCGACCACCCCACCCGCGGCCGGGCCCTGATCGCCGGCCGACCGTACGCCGACCTGCGCCGTCCACTGCGGGCGGTCGGCGCGATGCTGGACGCCCGGGCCGTCCACCCCGCCCGCTCGGGGCGCGCGCACCTGATCGCCCAGGCCCGGACCAACGGGATCCCGGTGCGCCGGGTGGACGAGGTGCTGGAGACGGTGGGTCTGGCCAAGGCGGCCCGCCGGAAGGCCGGTACGTATTCCTTGGGCATGAGCGGGCGGCTCGGGGTCGCGGGCGCACTGCTCGGCGACCCGGCCGTGCTGATCCTGGACGAACCGGTGAACGGCCTCGACCCGGACGGTGTGCGGTGGATCCGCCGCCTCGTGCGCGACCAGGCGGCGCAGGGGCGCACCGTGTTCCTCTCCAGCCACCTGATGAGCGAGATGCAGCTGACGGCCGACCACCTGATCGTCATCGGACGCGGCAGGCTGCTGAGCGATACATCGATGGCGGAGTTCCTGGCCGCCGCCTCGCCCGTGTCGGCCCGCGCCTCGGCGCCCGACCCCGAGCAGCGCTCCGCCCTGGTCCGCCGCCTGATGACGCTCGACGGCGTCCGGGTCGAGATGGAGGCCGACGGCGGGGTCACCGTCGCGGGCCGGACCGCGGCGGAGGTCGGCGACCTCGCCCACCACTGCGGGATCCGGCTGCACGCCTTGAGCGATGTCCAGGTGTCGTTGGAGCAGGCGTACATGAATCTGACCGCGCGCAGCGTCGAGTACGCGACGGGCGGCACCGGCGAAGGGGGACGGCCGTGACCACGACGACGGCCTCCGGCGGGCGGACGGCCCCGCCGCGGGCCCCGCACGACCTGACGGGCGGGCGGCTGCGCGGCGGGTTCGCCGGGGCGCTCGCCGCCGAGTGGACGAAGCTGTGGTCCGTCCGGGGCCCCTCCCTCTGTCTGCTGGCGGGACTGGCGCTCACCTGTATGTTCACCTTCTACTTCGCGTCGATCGCCCGTATCAACGAGCGGCCGCCGCAACCGGTCGGGAACGCGGCGGCGGCCTCCGCGGTCGTCACGCAGTTCGCCGTCGTCGTCCTGGCGACGGTCGCGGTGAGCGGCGAGTACTCCACGGGCACCGTGCGGGCCTCGTTGCTTTGGGTGCCACGTCGGCTCCGGGTCCAGGCGGCGAAGGCATTGGTCACCGGTGCGGTCGCGTTCCTCGCCGGCGCCGCGTTCGCCGCGGTGGGCACGGCCATCGCCTGGGGCGCGTTCGACGGGCGGGCCACCTTCGACACCGGTACCACCGTCGCACAGGTCCTCGCGGTCGGGCTCTACCAGGCACTCGTCGCCGTCCTCACCGTCGGGGTGGCCTTCGCCGCCCGGCATGCCGCCGGTGCCCTGTCGGCGCTCGCCACGCTGCTGTGGGCGCTGCCGAGCGTCCTCGTGGGGCTCGGCGGCGACATGCTCGCAGCCGTGAACGACCGTCTGCCGTACGGCGCGGGCGACCACCTCATGCGCGTCGGCGACGACGCCCCGTACCCGGCAGTGACGGCGGTCCTCGTCGTCGCGGGATGGGCCGCGGCGTCCAACGCGATCGGCCTGTACGTGCTGCGCCGCCGGGACGCCTGACACCGCGTCGCTCCTCTCCCGGATGCGCCGCGAGGGCCCGCCGCCCGGTGGGCACCCGACGCCGTCCCGCAGAATCGCTCCGAGTGCCCCGCGACACCGACCGGAAGGACATCGACGCACCATGCGGTACCCGCGCATTCCCCCGACCAGGTCCGTGCTCGTCGACGGGGCGCTGTGGGCCGTGCTCGCCGCCGCGACCGCGCTCGGGTTCCGGGACGCGGGCGCGGCCCGGCCGGTGGCGGACCTGCTGCTTCCGCTGGTCGTGCTGGCGGGGGTCGTGCCGCTGTCCCGCAGCCGTCCGGGGGCCGCGGTGCTCCTCGCCAACGGGCTGTGCACACTGGGTCTGACCGGCTCCGCGACCCCGGCCAACGCCCAGGTCCTGTCGGTGGCCGCGCTCAGCTACCTGCTCGGGGTCAGGGTCGCCGGGGCTCCGGGCCCGCTGGCGGTGCTGGCCGGATGCCTCGTCGTCGATCTCGTGAGCTGCGCCGTACTGGAGGCGCCCGCCGTATGGTGGTTCTACGCCCTGACGGTGCTGCCCGCCGCTCTCCTGCTCCCCTGGCTGGCCGGACGCCACTGGCGCGGCCGGCGTGAACTCGTCCGGGAGGGATGGCGGTTGGCCCGGAGCCTGGAGGAGCGGCAGCACCTCGTCGCCGACCGGGCCCGGCTCACCGAACGGGCCGGCATCGCGGCCGACATGCACGACTCGCTCGGCCACGTCCTGAGTCTCGTCGCCCTGCGCGCGGGCGCCCTGGAGCTCTCCCCGGACCTCACCGACCGCGACCGCGCCGACCTCGCCGAGCTCCGCGGCACGATCGCGGACGCGGTCGAGCACCTGCGGCAGACCGTCGCCGTCCTGCACGGGCCTCGGGCACCGGACCCGGCCGGCCCGGCCGCCGAGGACACCGTCGAGGACCTCCTCGGCCGGGCCGTCGCCTCCGGGGTGCCGGTCCACTGGGAGCGACACGGCGAGGAGCCCGCACTGCCGCCACTGGTCGAACGCGGGATGTACCGGGTGGTGCAGGAGGCGCTCACCAATGCCACCAAGCACGCACCGGGCGGCCGGGTCGCGGTGGGGATCCACCACGAGGCCGACCGCACCCGGGTGAGCGTCGTGAACACGGCCGCGCCGAAGGGCGCACCGGCCGCGGTGAAGGACGGACCGGCCGCGCGGCGGCCGGCCGACGCCGGCGGCAGAGGACTGACCGGTCTGCGGGAGCGGGTGACGGTGCTCGGCGGCACCCTGCACACCGCTCCGCACCAGGGTGGCTTCCGGGTCACCGCCGTCCTCCCGCACCAGGTGCGTGCCGCGGTACGGGCGGCAGACCCCGGCACCGCACCCGAGTCCGCCGGACGGCTGGCCGAGGTGCGGCGGGCCGCGCGCCGCCGGGCCGCCGCCGCCTTCGCGGCCCCGGTCGCCGCGGCGGCGTTCTTCCTCCCGGCCGCGGTCTACCTGGCCTGGCAGCTGACGACGGGCGTGCTGCCGCCGTCCCGGTTCGACGAACTGGAGCCCGGGCGCTCCCGCGCCGCGCTCGCCCACCTCCTCCCGGACCACGCCTTCCGGTACCCGCCCGACCGGGCCCGGTCCTCGCCCCGACCACCAGGAACCAGCTGCGAGTTCTACCGTTCCGGTCGCGACCTGTTGAACGAGGCCGACCTCTACCGGCTCTGCTGGTCCGGCGACGTCCTGGTGGCCAAGGACACCCTGGAGTCCGGCGGTTGACCGAACGGACGACCGACCGGACGGCGGGCGAGACCCCACCGCCCCCCGGCGACGGCCCGGGGCGCGAGGTCGTCGCTGTGCGAGCCCTCCGGCCGGGCACGAGCCCGCCGGCGCCGGGGGCCCGCGGTCAGGTGGCGGTGATGGTGAACAGGCCGGCGCGGGCGGCCAGCGCCGCGACGGCCGCCGCACGGTGGGCGTGGACCTCGCTCAGGGGTTCACGGGTGACGAACAGGCGGTGGTACAGCGGCGCGGTCGCCGCGCGCACGACCTCGCCGGCGTCGGTGCCGGGCGGGACGTCCCCCCGCCCGACGGCACGTTCGACGACCACGGCCGCCTGCCGGTGGCGGGTGTCGAAGAACGCCCGCAGGGCCTGCGCCCCCAGGTCGGAGCGCAGGGCCGCCGAGATGATCGCCGTCGGCGCGGCGCCCAGCTCGGGATCGGTGAACACCGCGTACACCTCGTGGGCGATCTGCCGCAGGTCCTCGCCGAGGTCACCCGTGTCGGGCGCGGTCCACGGCTGGTCGGCGGAGGAGGCCAGCGCGTCCGCAACCAGACCGTCCACCCCGCCCCAGCGCCGGTACAACGTCGCCTTGTGCACGCCGGAGCGGGCGGCGACCGCCTCCACCGTCAACCGGTCGTAGCCCTGCTCGGCCACCTCGGTGAGGGTGGCCCGCACGACATCGGCCCGCACCCGGGCGCTACGGCCTCCGGGCCGCACGGCGGCGGTGCCGGGTGCAGGGGTGGCGGGAGACGGGGTGGCGGGAGACGGGGTGGCGGCTCCGGGTGTGGCTGACTCAGACAAAGTCGACTCCAGTCGCGTTAAGACTTGCGTGGCAGCGGTCGATCCTGACATGATCCATCTTAACGCGACGGACATCGCGTTAGCACTCGAAAGAGCCCCACCCCACTCCTCGACGACAGGACCACCATGACCGCCGACACCCCCGCCAACGCCAACGCCATCACCCAGGCCACCACCGACACCGCCGACGTCATCCCGGCCCACACCACGCTGCACCCTCTGCCCGGCCACGACCGCGTCGTCCTGCTCCGCAACCTGATCACCGACCCGCGCATCGAGGTCGGCGAGTACACCTACTTCGACGACCCCGAGCACGCCACGGCCTTCGAGCAGCGCAACGTCCTCTACGGCTACGGCCCCGAGCGCCTGATCATCGGCCGGTTCTGCGCGATCGCCTCCGGCACCCGCTTCCTGATGGCCGGCGCCGACCACCCCACGATGGGCGTCTCCACGTTCCCCTTCACCATGTTCGGCGGCACCTGGACCGAGCGGACCCTGGACATCGCCACCTCCATCCCCAGCCGCGGCGACACCGTCATCGGCAACGACGTCTGGTTCGGCTACCAGAGCGTCGTCATGCCCGGCGTCACCATCGGCGACGGCGCCGTGATCGCCGCCGGCTCGGTCGTCACCGCCGACGTCCCGCCGTACACCATCGTCGGCGGCAACCCCGCCCGCCCGATCCGCCGCCGCTACGACGACGCCGACACCGACCGCCTGCTGCGCGCCGCCTGGTGGAACTGGCCGGTCGAGCTCATCACCGAACACCTGCGGACCATCATGGCCGGCACCCCCGCCGAGATCGAGCGCATCGCCCACCAGCACGACCTGCTCGCCCCGGAGGCCTCCTGACCACCCGAGGAATGACCACCCGACGAACGGGCCCACCCGGGCATCGGGCGCACGGCCTCAGCCCACCTCCTCGGTCGTGCCCACGCACAGGGCCCAGATGACGAAGCCGTCGAGCGCGATCAGCACCAGCGCCCAGAACGGATAGTGAGGCAGCCACAGGAAGTTGGCGATCATGGTGAGCCCGGCCATCACGACACCGACCACCCGCGCCCAGAGCGCGCCGCCACCACCGAACAGCGCCGTCCCTGCCGCGACGAGGAGCACACCGAGGACCAGATGGATCCATCCCCAGCCGGTGACACTCAGCTCGTAGGCGTAGTTCCGGGTCACCACGACCAGGTCGTCACCCGCGATCGCGGCGATCCCCTGCAGGACCGCCATCACACCGTTGAACAGCAGCATGATCGCGGCGAACGTCGTCCACCCACCCGCGTACGCGCGCTCCACGGTCCGGGTACGACGACCGCCTCCGGTCACACTGCCCGCCATGGCATGGCCTCCCTCGCAAAGCGACCGCGTCACCCCACGGGGCGACCCGCCCGAGCACTCTTCCTCCAGGCTGCCAGCACCCGCACCGCCCCGCGAGAGCAAGCCCCCCGTACGAGCACCCACCACGCGGTGCCCCCACCGGCCGCCCCCACCCGCCGTCCCCGTACGGGCGGCGCGGTCCGGCGAGCGGGCGGCCGAGCGGGCGGCCGAGCGGGCGG
>NZ_JBSGFD010000153.1:0-21031 GCF_053603215.1 Kitasatospora sp. NPDC004240
TCCGCCACCGCGCCGCCGCGCTGCCGCTCGCGGTCGCGCAGCCGTTCCGCGGCCTGGGCGGCGCGGGCGCGGTCGAGCTTCACCTCGTACCGCTGGCGCTCCAGCTTGCGGAGGTGGCCGATGTAGAGGGTGAGGAGGACCGCCGGCACGGCCGGGACCCAGAGGAAGGCCAGGCCCGCCACGGCGGCGATGACCGCGCCGAGGGCGAAGGCCAGGAAGAGGGCGGTGACCATGCGGCGTCGGCGGGCCAGCAGCAGCGCCCGCCGCTCGGCTCCGGCACGGCCTCCCGCGAGGCGGTCGGCGTCGTGGAGGAGGGACCCCTCGCCGGTGCGGTCCGCGGCGCGGTCCGCGGACCGTTCGGCGGAACGCTCGACCGGCTGCGCCTCGGCGGGCACGCCGGAGCGCCCCGGGGCCCGTACCTCGGCGGGCTCGGGCCGCCCGGGGTCGGGGCCGCCCGAGGGGACACCTGCAGGGTCGCCTGGGACGGCCACGTCCCCGTGCTCCGGGGAGGCACCGTCGCCGCCGTGCTCGTCACTCTGCTCGTCGTCGCCACGCGGGTCGTCGCCCAGGGCCCGGGATGCCCGCCGCTCCAACGCCGAACGCCCGGCCAGCAGGCGGATGGCGGTGCTGAAGCGTTCCGTCGGGCGCGCTTCATTGAGCTCGTCCTGCCTGCGGAGCCACATCGGCACCAGATAGGCGGCCCAGGCCCCTACGATGACGGCGTAGATAAGGCCACTACTGCTCACGTTTCACACCGTACGGGCGTGGGGGAAGGCCTGGCAGCAATTTGGCACGGCGTGTCGTGTGATCAAGCTGATTCTCCGACTATTTTGCCGGCATTTGTGCACGTCCGTCGCAGCATCGATGCCATATCGATATTTGACTCGAACATATATTCAATTACCGCTTCCACGCCCCGCGCTGAGCGCCCGCCAGCGCGCCAGCATCCCCTCCGGGACCTCCTCAGCGGTCAGCACGTAGACCAGGTGGTCACGCCAGTCGCCGTCGATGTGGAGATACCGTGGACGCATTCCCTCCGAGCGGAACCCGAGCTTTTCCACCACCCGGCGGCTCGGCCCGTTCTCGGGACGGATGCAGACCTCGATCCGGTGCAGTCCGAGGGTGCTGAAACAGTGCTCCACCGAAAGCGCGACCGCGGCGGGCATGATGCCCCGCCCGGCCACCGCCTCGTCGATCCAGTAACCGACGTTGGCCGAGCACATCGAGCCCCAGGTGATGCCGCCGACGGTCAGCTGACCGACCAGCTGTCCCTTGTAGAGCACGACGAACGGGAGCATCCGCCCGGCCGAGGCCTCGCTGCGCAGGTAACGGACCATCTGGCGGTACGTGGGCCGCGGTCCGGCGCCGTGGCCGGCCGGGCCGGGCGGGACGGTGGCCTCCCAGCGGCGCAGCCAGTCCCGGTTGCGCCGGCTGACCTCCTGCCAGTCCCGCTGGTCGCGGGCCCGGATCGGGCGCAGCGCGACCTCCCCCTCGTGGAGTTCTACCGGCCAACCGGCGTTCAGTGGGCACTCCCGGAAGCTGAGGAATCCGCGTCGGGCCGGGGATGGTCGCCGCCACCGAGCTGGTCGACGGCGTGCGCGAGCAGCGGCTCCAGGACGGCCAGGCCGTCCCTGACGCCACCGGTCGAGCCCGGCAGGTTGACGATCAGCGTACGTCCGGCGAGACCGGCCAGCCCCCGGGACAGTGCCGAGGTGGGGACCTTCTCCCGGCCGTACGCCCGGATGGCCTCGGCGATTCCGGGCACCTGGCGGTCGATGACCCGGGCGGTCATCTCGGGGGTGAGGTCCATCGGCGAGATGCCGGTGCCGCCGGTGGTCAGCACGACGTCGTAGCCGGCGGCGACGGCCTCGCGGAGCGCCCGCTCGACCGGCTCGCCGTCGGGGACGACCCGGGGGCCGTCCGCCGTGAAGCCCATCGCGCGCAGGCCGGCCACCAGCAGCGGGCCGCCCTTGTCCTCGTACACGCCGGCGGAGGCCCGGTTGGAGACGGTGACGGCGAGGGCCCTCATGCCCCGGCCTCCGGGGCGGACCAGTCGCCGCTCTTGCCGCCGGTCTTGCTGAGCACCCGGACGTCCTCGATGGTGGCGGCCTTGTCGACGGCCTTGACCATGTCGATCACGGTGAGGCCGGCGACCGCGACGGCGGTGAGGGCCTCCATCTCCACGCCGGTCCGGTCGGCCGTGCGCACGGTGGCCGTGATCTCGACCGCCCCGTCGGTGACGGAGAGGTCGACCTTGACGCCCGAGATGGCGATCGGGTGGCAGAGCGGGATCAGGTCCGGGGTCTTCTTGGCGCCCATGATCCCGGCGATCCGCGCGACGGCGAGGGCGTCGCCCTTGGGCACGCCCTCCCCGCGCAGCAGCTCGACCACCCTGGCGGAGACCCGGACCCGGCCCGCGGCGACGGCGGTGCGGACGGTGGTGGCCTTCTCCGAGACGTCGACCATCCTCGCCGCCCCCTGGTCGTCGACGTGGGTGAGGCGGTCGCCAGGTCCGGGTGGTGTGCTCACGGGGTGCTCCAGGGGGCGCGGGTCGAGTACCGCGCTACCGTACCCCCACCTCGGCCGGGGCGCGGGACGGGCGTGTCAGCCGCTGAGACGGGCTGCGGACCCCCTCCGGAGCGGGCTCCTACGACGGGTCCGGGGCGGCCCCGCGGACGACCCCGCGGCGCGGCCCGACGGCCGGCCGGCGCCTCAGCCGAGCAGGACGACCGTGACCTCGCTGCCCGCCGCCACCGCGGTGGCCTCCTCGTCGACCACGATCAGGCAGTTCGCCCTGGCCAGCGCCCCGACCAGGTGGGATCCCGCGCCGCCCACCGGTTCGACGGTGCCGTCGGCGGGCGAGTGGTGGCCGCGCAGGAACTGCCGGCGTCCGGCGGGCGAGCGCAGGGCCACCGGGCAGACCGCGCGCGCCGTGGGCCGGTGGACGTCGTCGGCGCCGAGCATGGTGCGGATCACCGGGCGGACGAACAGCTCGAAGGAGATGTAGGCGCTGACCGGGTTGCCGGGGAGCGCCAGCAGCGGGACGCCGCGGCCGGGGCCGACCCGGCCGAACCCCTGCGGCTTGCCGGGCTGCATCCGCAGCTTGCGGAAGTCCACGCGGCCGTGGTCCGTCCCGTCGGCGTCCGGCCGCAGGGCCTCCTTGACCACGTCGTAGGCGCCGACGCTGACGCCTCCGCTGGTGACGATCAGGTCGGCCCGGCCGAGCTGCTCGTCCAGGACGGCGCGCAGCACCGCCGGGTCGTCCGGCACGCCGCCGACCCGGTGGGCGATGGCGCCGGCGTCGCGGGCGGCGGCGGTGAGGGTGAAGCTGTTGGAGTCGGAGATCCGGCCCGGTCCGACCGGCTCCCCGGGTTGGACGAGTTCGCTGCCGGTGGAGAGCACCACCACGCGCGGCCGCGGGCGGACCCTGACGGTGGAGCGGCCGATCGCGGCGAGCAGGCCGAGCTGGGTCGGGCCCAGCCGGGTGCCCGCGTCGAGCACCTTGCTGCCGGCCGGGACGTCGCTGCCGCGGCGGCGGATGTGGGCGCCCTCGGAGACCGGACGCAGCACCCGGACCTCCTCGTCGGCCGCGGCGGCGGTCATCGCGGTGGCGGCCAGGCCGGTGCCGGTGCCGCCGTCGGTCCACTCGACCGGGGCGACGGCCTCGGCGCCGGGCGGCACGGGGGCGCCGGTCATGATCCGGGCGGCCTGTCCGGGGCCGACCCGGGGCAGTTCGGCGGCGCCGGCCGCGATGTCACCGACCACCGGGAGCACCGAGGGGTACTCGTCGGTGGCGCCGGCGGTGTCGGCGGTGCGCAGGGCGTAGCCGTCCATCGAGCTGTTGTCGAAGGGCGGCAGGTCGCCCTCGGCGACGACGTCCTCGTCGAGGCGGCAGCCCTGGGCTTCCAGCAGCCGGAGCTCGATCGCGGGCAGCGGGGCGACGGCGGCCAGGACGTCGGCGAGGTGCTCGTCGACCGTCCACATGCCGTCACCCGGAGCGCGCCCGGACGGGCCGGAGGCCGATGCCGGGTCCGCGGGACCGCCGCCACAGCAGGAACCGTGGGCGGTGGTGCTCTCCGGGGACCCGGTCATCGGCTCACTCACTCTCTGTCGCGGTGTCAGTCCTGCAGCTCGGAGCCGACGAACTCACGGAGCCAGGAGCGGAACTCCGGGCCCAGGTCCTCGCGCTCGGCGGCCAGTCGGACGATAGCGCGCAGGTAGTCCGCGCGGTCACCCGTGTCGTAGCGGCGGCCCTTGAAGAGCACGCCGTGCACCTGGCCGCCGTCAGCGGCGTCCCGGGTGGTGAGCTCGCGCAGGGCGTCGGTGAGCTGGATCTCGCCGCCGCGGCCGGGCGGGGTCTCGCGCAGCACGTCGAAGACGGAGGGGTCGAGGACGTAACGGCCGATGACCGCGTAGTTCGACGGGGCCTCGGCGGTCTCCGGCTTCTCGACCAGGTCGGTCACCTGGAAGACGTCCTCGCCGAAGCCGTTGGCCTTGACGGCGGCGCAGCCGTACAGGTGGATCTGGGAGGGGTCGACCTCCATCAGCGCGACGACCGAGCCGCCCAGCTCCTGCTGGACCTCGATCATGCGGGAGAGCAGCGGGTCGCGCGGGTCGATCAGGTCGTCACCGAGCAGGACGGCGAACGGCTGGCCGGCCACGTGCTGCTCGGCGACGGAGACGGCGTGACCGAGGCCCTTGGGGTCGCCCTGGCGGACGTAGTGCATGTTGGCCAGCTCGACCGACTCGCGGACGCGGCGCAGGCGGTCCTGGTCCCCCTTACGGGCGAGCAGCTCCTCCAGCTCGTACGCCCGGTCGAAGTGGTCCTCCAGGGCCCGCTTGTTGCGGCCGGTGACCATCAGTATGTCGGAGAGGCCGGCGGAGGCGGCCTCCTCGACGACGTACTGGATCGCCGGCTTGTCGACGACGGGCAGCATCTCCTTGGGCGTGGCCTTGGTGGCCGGGAGGAAGCGCGTGCCCAGACCGGCCGCGGGCACCACGGCCTTGGTTACCGGGATTCGGGAGTTAGTCGTCGTCATGCGTTTTACCTTACTAAGGCATTAATTTCGCCGGCCGGGCTCACGGCCGACCGGCCACGGAGCACGGTGGACCGGCTACGAGAGCGCGTCGTGAGGCCCGACCACAGTGGCAGGCGTGTAGGAAGTGACGGGTGGGGTGAGGGGTTCCCCTCCGGCACAGGCCGACAGACTACCCGGCTTTCCCGAACGGTCACGTTCGGCATCGGAGCCGCTGTGCGACCGGGAGGAGGACGGCGGGGAAACACCCGGTCGCGCCTGTGCGCCCGCCGCTCCCCGCCAGCAGTCGCCGCCCGCCGCCCGCGCCTCGGCCAGGGCCCGGTCGGCGGCCCGCAGCAGCACGGCGGCGTGGCCGCCGTCCTCGGGCAGCACGGAGAGGCCGACGGCGGCGGTCAGCCCGTTGCCGTGCGCCCGGCGCCCCTCCCGCGGGCCGGAGGACCAGTCCAGCAGCAGGTGCCGGCGCACCGACCAGACCAGCCGTTCGGCGACCTGCGCGGCGCCCTCGGCCCCGGTGTCCGGCAGGACGACCAGGAACTCCTCGCCGCTGTACCGGCCGAGGGTGTCGGAGCGGCGGATCTCCATGGCCAGCCGCTGGGCGAGGTCCCGCAGTATGGCGTTGGCCCGCCCCCGGCCCTGCGCGGTGATGATCGCCTCGAAGCCGGTGATCTCCAGCAGCAGCACGGCCAGCGGCCGCGGTCCGTCCTGGTGCTCGGAGCGCTCGGCCCGGCGGGAGCGCTCGATCTCCCGGTCCAGGGTGAGCTGGAGGTGGCGGTAGTTCCAGACCCCGGTGAGCGGATCGCAGGAGGCGGTGCGCTCCAGCTCGGCGCAGCGGCTCTCCAGTTCGGCCACCCGTTCGCGCAGCCGGGCCTCGCGGGCGGCGGCGCCGCTGTCGCCCCGGCGCAGTCGGAGGGCCAGCAGGGTGGTGCCGGCCAGCGCGGGCGCGCTCAGCGCGGCCAGGGCCTGGACCAGCAACGGGGTGGACATCAGGGCGCCTTCCGCGTGTCAGGCTCTGAGCGTCACGGGCACGGTGCGGGCACAGGGCTCGTCACGGGTCACAGAGCTTGGAGGATCCGATGCACAACGAGAAGGGCGAGCTGAGGACACGGCTGCTGGCCGAGCGCCGCGCACTGACGGCGCAGGAGCGAGAGGAGGCGGCGCACGCCCTTGCCGCGCACGCTGGGGAGCTCGCCGCACCGGGCGCGACGGTGGCCGCGTACGTGTCGGTCGGCGCCGAGCCGGGCACCCGGCCGCTGCTGGACGCGCTGCTGGAGCGCGGGGTCCGGGTGCTGCTGCCGGTGCTGCTGGCCGACAACGACCTGGACTGGGCCCGCTACGAGGGCTCCGGGGCGCTCGCCCCGGCCTCGCGGGGCCTGCTGGAGCCGACCGGGGAGCGGCTGGGCCCGGACGCCGTCGTCTCCGCGTCGCTGGTCCTGCTGCCCGGCCTGGCGGTGGACCGCCGGGGCCTGCGGCTGGGGCGCGGCGGCGGTTCGTACGACCGGGTACTGGCCCGGCTGGAGCGCTCCGGGGCACGTCCCCTGCTGGCCACCCTGCTGTACGGACACGAACTGCTGGAGAGCGTGCCCGCCGAGCCGCACGACCTGCCGGTGGACGCCGTTCTCACCCCCTCGGGACTGCGGAGGCTGCGCTGACCTTCCGTCCCCCCGGGGAGGAACGCGGCGGCCCGGCCCCGGGGAACCGGGACCGGGCCGCCGAGCGCGCCGCCGGGCGTCAGCCGCTGGTCAGCACCAGCTTGTCCTGGGCCGACTTCTCCACCGCGTCCGCGGAGTAGGACCAGGTCAGCAGTTTGCCCTTGAGCCAGAGGTCGGTCTGGTCGTTGTAGTTGGGGTGGAACGCGTGCCCCGAGGCCCCGCCGACGTTGACCCAGCGGGAGGCGTCGAAGTCCTTCAGGTCGACGACCATGCGCATGGACGGGATCCAGTCCACCTCGTAGCCGGCGGCCGCGTTCCAGCCCGCCGCGTCGACCGCCGCCGTTCCGCCGGAGAGGCGGTACGGGCCGCGGTTGAGCAGCCGCTGGACCAGGGCCGAACCGATCGAGGAGTCGTCGGTGCCCATGGTCTGCTCGCGCAGGGTCAGCTTGTGCAGCCGGCCCCAGCTCCAGGTGGAGATGTCCTTGCTGAGCAGCGCGGTGAGGTCCTGGCGGGCGTTCTTCATCGCCTCGGCGAGCAGGTTGTCCATGCCCTTCTGCTCGCGGTGCTGCGCGTCGATGTACGTCCACCAGCCGCTGTCGGGCTTCTTCAGCTGCTCGCGCACCACCTCGGTCCAGCGGTCGCCGCCGTCGGGCTGGGCCTTGCCGGGGTCCCGGGTGCCGCACTCGGTGACGATCGGCGAGGGGCCGGCGTCGGGCTTGGTCTGGTCGTGCTGCTGACGGACCAGCAGGCAGTTGGTCTCGGCCCGCAGGTCGGCCGGGAACTTCTGGCCGAAGGAGAGGCTGAGCAGCTGGCGCCAGACGGCGTTGTAGTACGCGGCGGCGGCCGAGTCGGCGTCCTGGTGGAAGTTCCAGTCCTTGAGCAGGTCCTGCGCCTCGCGGACGTACGGGTCGTCGATCTGCACCTTGAGCAGCAGCGGGACCAGCGTCTTGGCGAAGACGTTGGTGTTGTCGAGCTGCATGGACTGCATGTCGTCGGGCGAGATCCGGCCGTTGTTCTTGAGCTTGAGCTCGATCTGCTCGGTGATCTGCCTCGCCCGGGTGCCGTACTCCCAGTCCTTGGTGAGCAGCGGCTTGTAGGCGGGGTCGGTCACGGCCTGGTTGGCGGTGACGATGTAGCCGGCCGGCGGGTCGTAGACGTACGGCAGCGAGGCGAAGGGGATCGAGTTCGGCTTCCACTGGTAGGCGGAGTCCCAGCCCGGCGAGGGGTAGGTGCCGTCGCCCTTGCCGCGGACCGGGATGTTGCCTGGGGCCTGGTAGCCGATGTGGCCCTTGGTGTCGGCGTAGACCAGGTTCTGCGCGGGGACGGCGAAGCGCTCGGCGGCGGCGCGGAACTCGGTCCAGTCCTTGGCCCGGTCGAGCAGGAAGACCGCGTCCATGGTCCGGCCCGGCTGGAGCGCGGTCCACTTCAGGGCGACGCCGTAGCCGGTGGTGGAGCGGTCCGGGGCGGCGTTGCCGTTCGGGGCGTACTTGCCGACGTTCTGCTGCTCGGTGCTCTGGTCGGAGATCAGCGGGGCGCCGTCCTCCGTGGTGCGCACGGTGATCTGGCGGTCCTCCCCGCCGGCGACCTTGATGGTCTCCTTGCGCAGGGTGAACTTCTTGTCCTTGCCGTCCACCTGGTAGGTGTCCGGGCCGGTGACCTTCTCCAGGTAGAGGTCGGTGACGTCGGCGCCGAGGTTGGTGAAGCCCCAGGCGACGTCCTTGTTGTGGCCGATCACCACGCCCGGCATGCCGGCGAAGGTGAAGCCGGAGACGTCGAACTGGCAGTTCGCGCCGACCGTGCGGCAGTGCAGGCCCATCTGGTACCAGACCGAGGGCAGGCCGGGGCCGAGGTGCGGGTCGTTGGCCAGCAGCGGCTTGCCGGTGGTGGTGTGGGAGCCGGCGACGACCCAGGAGTTGGAGCCGATGCCCTGGCCCTGGCGGCCGAGCAGCTGCGGCATCGCGTCGACCCGGTCGGTGACGCCCTTGAGCAGCGCCTTGGTGGCGGCCGCGCCCTGGGTGGTGGTGCCGTTCTGGGGGGTGGCGCCGTTCTGGCCGGCGGCGGCAGCGGCGGCCGGCGGGACGACCGTGCCCTCGGCGGGCTTGTAGACGTCGCCGGAGACGGTGCCGGCCTTCACGATGGTGCCGTTGCGGGCGTACGGGTAGTCCGGGTACAGCTCGGCGATCTTCTCCGGGGTGAAGTCCTGGGCGAGCAGCGAGCGGTCGATCTCCTCCTGGAGGTTCCCGGAGAGGTTCCAGGCCATCGCCTTCAGCCAGGCCACCGAGTCGACGGGCGACCAGGGCTCGGGCTTGTAGTCGCCGTTGACCACGCCGAGCAGCACGTACTCCAGCGAGGCGCTCTGGCCGCCGGGGTGCTCGCCGAGCCAGGCGTTGACGCCCTCGGTGTAGGCCTGGAGGTACTTCTTGGTCTCCGGGGACAGCTGCTCGTCGAACTCCTTCTTCGCGATCTCGCGCCAGCCCATGGTGCGCAGGAAGGAGTCGGTCTCGACCTGGCCCTCGCCGAACATCTCGGAGAGCCGGCCCGCGGTGATGTGCCGCCGGACGTCCATCTCCCAGAAGCGGTCCTGGGCCTGGACGTAGCCCTGGGCGCGGAAGAGGTCCTCCTCCGTGTCGGCGTACAGCTGCGGGATGCCGTTGCCGTCGCGTTTGACGTCGACCGGCGCGCTCATGCCCGCCACCTTGACGCTTCCGTTGACCTCGGGGAAGGAGGCCCGGACGGCCGCCACCCCCCGGTAGCCGCCATAGCCGAGACCGGCCACCAGCAGCACGACCAGCACGATCACGATCAGACGGGCGCGCCGGAACTTCTTCGAGCGGGGCATCTGGGTCCTTGCGGTCCTCGGCTGGGGGGCGGGGGGCACGGCCGGGGCACAGGGCCCGCGACAGGGCACCACATTAGGCGGACTCGGCTGGCGGCCGTGCACGGGGGACGCCCACCGTTGTATCGCGGGAGCTCAGCATGTGGACCCGGGGGAGGGGTGAAGCTAAAGATATGGCAAAATGTTAGACTGAGTAACGATCCGTTAGGAGACCAGTCGGCGTCCGAACCCACCTCCGGTGCCCGCCGGTCGCCACGACCCCCGCGGTCATCGCACACCCCGCGCCCGACCGGCCTGCCACCGGAACGGCCCGGGTCACCAGAACGACACCCCGCCCGCCCCCAGCCTGCCCGAGGTGCCCCTGCGTGAACGTCGCCCACCTGAACCAGCTGCTCCTCGAGTTCTCCGTGATCCTGCTGGTCGCGGTGGTCGCCGTGCGCATCTCGACCCGGTCGGGGCTCCCCAGTCTGCTGATCTACCTCGGCATCGGCGTCGCACTCGGCCAGAACGGCCTCGGCATCCCCTTCGACAACGCCGAGCTCACCCAGGTGCTCGGCTACGCCGCCCTGGTGGTCATCCTGGCCGAGGGCGGCCTCAAGACCAGCTGGCGCGAGGTCAAGCCGGTGATGCCGGCGGCCACCGTGCTGGCCACGCTCGGCGTCGGGGTCAGCGTCTTCGTCACCGCGGCCGGCGCGCACTGGCTGGTCGGCCTGGACTGGCGCACCTCACTGCTGCTCGGCGCGGTCGTCTCCTCCACCGACGCCGCGGCCGTCTTCTCCGTGCTGCGGATGGTCCCGCTGCCGCACCGGCTCACCGGCCTGCTGGAGGCCGAGTCCGGCTTCAACGACGCCCCCGTGGTGATCCTGGTGGTCGCCTTCGCCACCACCGGCGAGCTGGACCCCTGGTACGTCCTGATCGGCACGATCCTCTCCGAGCTCGCCATCGGCGCCGCCGTGGGCTACACGGTCGGCCGGCTCGGCGCGTACGGGATCAAGCACGTCGCGCTGCCGTCCTCGGGCCTCTACCCCATCGCCGTCCTGGCGCTGACCGTGCTCGCGTACGCCGGCGGCGCGCTGCTGCACGGCTCCGGCTTCCTCGCCGTCTACATCAGCGCCGTCATCCTCGGCAACGCCAAGCTGCCGCACGGGCCCGCCGTCCGCGGCTTCGCGGACGGGCTGGCGTGGATCGGGCAGATCGGCATGTTCGTCCTGCTCGGACTGCTCTGCACGCCCGAGACGATGGGCTCGGCCGTGGTGCCCGCGCTGGTCATCGGCACCGTGCTGGTCTTCGTGGCCCGCCCGCTCTCGGTGGTGCTCACCCTGACGCCGTTCAAGCTGCCCGCCCGCGAACAGGCCCTGCTCAGCTGGGCCGGACTGCGCGGGGCGGTGCCGATCGTGCTCGCCACCATCCCGATGGTGGCGGGGGCGCCGAAGGCCCAGGAGGTCTTCAACATCGTCTTCATCCTGGTCGTCGTCTTCACCCTGCTCCAGGGCCCGACCCTGCCGTGGGTCGCCAAGTGGCTGAGGATCTCCGAGGGCTCGATGGGCCAGGACCTCGGCATCGAGTCGGCGCCGCTGGAGAAGCTGCACGGCCACCTGCTGTCGGTCGCGCTCTCGACGACCTCGCGGATGTCCGGGGTCGAGATCGGCGAGCTGCGGCTGCCGTCCGGCGCGGCGGTCACCCTGGTGGTCCGGGAGGGCAACAGCTTCGTCCCGGACAAGGCGACCGTGCTGCGCGGCGGCGACGAGCTGCTGGTGGTCACCACGGACGAGGTCAGCGAGGCGGCGGAGCGGCGGCTGCGGGCCGTGGACAAGGGCGGCAAGCTGGCGGGCTGGCTCAACGGGCGGGACGGGCGACCCGGGGGCGCCGCGGGGTGATCCGGGCGGGTGGACGGCTCGGCGGGCCGGGCGGGTGTCTCGGCGGATCGGGCGGGTGTCTCGGCGGATCGGGCGGGTGTCTCGGCGGATCGGGCGGGCGGGCAGGGCTTGGCTTGGCCGGGTGTCATCCGCCGTTCACCTTGCATCGACAGGACAGTTTTGACAGTTGCCTGTAGTGTGGAGGCGAGCGCGACATCTACGCGCGTATAAGTATGATGGTTGATACACCCCCAACATCTGTCTGAAGCAGAGTTGGCGCGACCGTTCGGCGGCCGCGGCCCGGCCCACGGCAACCCTCGCCGGCCAGGCCCGGTATCTACCCCGGTCGACGCGCGAGAGGACGACTCTCGGCGCCGTCGGGGCCACCCCTTTGCCCCTTCTGCGCTACCAGGCAGCAGGAAGGACCGACCGTGACGGCCCGCCGAACGGTCGAGAACGACGCCCAGCAGGCCCCGGCCCAGGACGCCCCCGCGCGCGTCGGCTACGGCGCGCTGCTGAGCACGCCCGGCGCCTGGACGTTCCTGGCGCCCGCCTTCGCAGCCCGGCTCCCGTACGCGATGCTGAGCCTGGGCATCGTGCTGCTGGTCCTGGACACCCACGGCTCGTACGGCACCGCCGGCGCGGTCGCGGCGGTCTCCGCCGTCGCCCAGGCCTTCGTCGGCCCGCAGACCGGCCGGCTCGCCGACCGCTACGGCCAGGCCGCCGTCCTGGTGCCCAGCGTCGCCGTGCACGCGCTGTCGGTCGGCGCGCTGATCGCCCTGGCGCTCGGCCACGCCCCGGTCTGGACGCTGTTCCTGGCCGCCGCCCCGGCCGGTGCCAGCGTCCCGCAGATCGGCGCCATGGTCCGGGCCCGCTGGGTCGCCAGGCTGACCTCGCCGGACGGCACCTCCTCACCGATGCTGAACACCGCGTTCGCCTTCGAGTCGGTCACCGACGAGTTCACCTTCGTGGTCGGACCGGTGCTGGCCACCGCCATCGCCACCACGGTCAACCCCTCCGCCGGCCTGATCGCGGAGGCGGCGCTCACCGTCGTCGGCGGCCTCGCCTTCGCCGCCCAGCGGCGCACCGCGCCGGCCCGCCACCCGCACCGGCCCGGCGCCCGCCGCGCCTCCGCACTCGCCTCCCCCGGCGTCCGACTGCTCGCCGGCGCCTTCCTCGGCGTCGGCACCGTCTTCGGCGCCATGCAGGTCTCGGTGACCGCCTTCGCCAAGGCCGCCGGACAGCCCGAGGCCAACGGCATCGTGTACGGGATCTTCGCCGGCGGCTCGATGCTGGCCGGCGTGCTGTACGGCATGATCGCCTGGCGCCGCTCCGCCCGGCAGCGGATGCTCGTCAGCTACGCGCTCCTCGTGGTCGGCTGCTCCACCCTGTGGGCGATGCCGAACCTGGCCGCGCTGGCCGCGGCCGGCCTGGTCTGCGGCCTGGCCATCGCGCCCACCCTGATCACCGGGTACACCCTGGTCGAGACGCTGGTCGCCGACGGCGCCAAGACCGAGGCGTTCACCTGGCTGACCGGGGCCATCGGCCTCGGCCTGGCGGCCGGCTCCACGGTGGCCGGGCAGCTGATCGACGGCTTCGGGACCTCGGCCGGGTTCCTGGTGCCGGTGGCCGGCGCCGGGCTGGGCCTGGTCGCGCTGATCGCGCTGCGGCACCTGCTGGTCGCACCGGGGGCGGGCTCCGGCGCGGGCACCGAGGCCGGTGCGCTCACGGGCGCGGGCGTCGAGATCGCCGCGAGTGTCGAAGCCGACGCGGGCGTCGAGGCCGGCGCCGGGTCCTCCCGGGCCGGAGCGGGGCAGCTGGTCGGGGCGGCCAAGGGCTGACGGGGCACCGCGGACGGGCGGGTAGCGGGGTGACCCCGCTGCCGCTCCCGGCTCATCTCACACCTGAGTCGCTGGACTGTTCCAGCGGAATGCCGCATCATTGAACATCGTTAGCACTCATCAGGCGAGAGTGCCAGGAGGAAGACAAGTGCCCACGTACCAGTACCAGTGCACCGAGTGCGGCAACGGCCTGGAGGCGGTGCAGAAGTTCACCGACGAGGCGCTGACCACGTGCCCCGACTGCCAGGGGAAGCTCCGCAAGGTCTTCTCGGCCGTGGGTGTGGTCTTCAAGGGCTCCGGCTTCTACCGGACCGACAGCCGCTCGTCCTCCAGCAGCTCGGTGGGCGCGGGCTCGTCGTCCTCGACCTCTACCCCGTCCTCCTCGCCCTCGACGAGCGGCGGCGGCACCGGCGGAAGCTCGGCCCCGGCCGCCAGCTCCGCCCCGGCGGCGGCGAAGTAGCCCTTCCGGCCCGTCCGGCCAGGCTTCGAGAGGCCCGGTCCCGCGTCTGAACGCGGGACCGGGCCTCTCGCGTTCGCAGGCCCCGGCGCGCACGGGCCCGGACGCGTTCACCGGGCCGCCCGGGCGCCGCTGTTAGGCCATGTGAGTGTACGAAGTTATCCACAGGGCCGGGTTTTCCACAGGAATGGGAAGGAGGATTTCCCCCCACCCCGGTCCGGTGCAGAGTGTGCGCCATGACGACCCACACCTCCGCCGAATCCGACGGATCCACCGGGCATTCGAGGCCTCCCGGATCCCCCGGATACTCCGTGCCGCCGCGTCATGAGCTCCCGCGCTTCCCACCGATCCGGCCCGGCCGCACCCTGCGTCACCGGCTCCGCCGGGCGGTACGAGGGCGTCCGCCGGTGGCCGCCCTGGGCCTGCTCGTCCTCGCCGTGGCACTCACGGCCGGGCCGCTGCGGGCGGGGCTGCCACCGCCGGCGGCGGCCGGTGTCGATCGAACGGGTTGTCAATCGGGCTCCGCCGAAGATCACCCGTAACCGTTCCGCCACCTCGTCGTTCACGCGGCATGAAGGGCTTCAAGGAATTCCTGCTGCGTGGAAACGTCGTCGAACTCGCCGTCGCCGTAGTCATCGGTGCGGCCTTCACCAACATCATCAACGCCTTCGTCAGAGGCGTGATCAATCCGATCGTCGGCCTTTTCGGGGCGAAGGACCTGTCCTCCTACAGCTCCTGCCTCAAGGGGCCCTGCGAGGTGGACGCGGCCGGGGAGGTCACGTCCGGCATCTTCATCCTCTGGGGCTCCGTGCTCAGCGCGGTGCTGCAGTTCGTGATCACCGCCGCCGTCGTCTACTTCTGCCTGATCCTGCCCATGAACCATTACACCGCCAAGCGCAAGACCCTCGCCGAGACCCAGGTGGAGGCCGAGGAGAAGGAGGTCACCCTGCTCACCGAGATCCGCGACGCCCTGGTGGCGGGGCAGCGCTGAGACTCCGGCCCGGAGCCCGGCCCGGCTGCACCCGCCGGGGGCGCGTTCAGTTCCCGTGATGCGTTCAGTCCCCGTGGTGCGGCGGGCGCTGGCTCAGATACCAGTCCAGCCCCCGCCCGGTCCCGGAGCCCGTACCCGGGCGCTCGCCCCAGCCGGCGTCGGTGTCGTCCCGGGACTGCTGGTCCAGCGGGTCCTTGAAGATCAGCCGGGCCTTCCGGGCGGAGGCCGCCCGTCGGGCCTCCTCGGCCGCGTCCTGCCCCGGATCCCGTCCCGGGACCGGCTCAGGCGTAGCGCCCGGCGCCGCGTCCGGGGTGACGGCGTCCGCCGCCGGCTCCGCGTTCTCGTCCCGCATCACTGCTCCCTCTGTCCTTCTCCGGCGCCGACGGCCGCCGGAACCCCCGTGTCCCGCCCATCACCGCCGGAGGCATCACCACGGCCCGTCCATCACGGTCCGTCGCCACAGCACGTTCGTCCCAGTCCGTCGCCACAAGCCTAGAAGCACCCGTCCGCACCGCCGGAACACGCGGCGGGCCCCGGCGGCGGAGTGATCCGCGCCGGGGCCCGCACGGCGACGGTCAAGCCGCCTCGAAGCCGGCGTGGTCGGCGATCTTCTTCAGCTCCGCCAGCGCGTGCTTCTCGATCTGGCGGATCCGCTCACGCGTCAGCCCGTGCTGCTTGCCCACCTCGGTCAGGGTGCGCTCGCGGCCGTCCTCCATCCCGTACCGCGACCGGATGATCGAAGCCGTACGGTCGTCCAGCCGTCCGATCAGGTCGTCCAGCTCCTCCCGGCGGAGCATGACCATCACGGCGTCCTCGGGAGAGGTGGCGCCGGTGTCCTCGACCAGATCGCCGAACTGGGTCTCGCCCTCGTCGTCGACCGACATGTTGAGACTGACCGGGTCCCGTGCCCAGTCCAGGACGTCCTTGATCCGCGTCTCGGTGGTGTCCAGCTCGGCCGCGATCTCGGCGGGCTCGGGCTCACGGCCCAGCTCCTTGGACTTCTCCCGTTGGACTCGCCGGATCCGGCCCAGCTCCTCGACCAGGTGCACGGGCAGCCGGATGGTGCGCGACTGGTCCGCGATCGACCGGGTGATCGCCTGCCGGATCCACCAGGTCGCATAGGTGGAGAACTTGAAACCCTTGGCGTAGTCGAACTTCTCGACCGCCCGCACCAGGCCCGCGTTGCCCTCCTGGATGAGGTCCAGCAGCGGCAGGCCGCTGCGGGGGTACCGACGGGCGACCGCCACGACGAGACGGAGGTTCGAACGGATGAAGACGTCCTTGGCGCGCTCCGCGTCCTCGGCTATCGCCTCCAGCTCCTCGCGCTGGACGCCCTCGGGCAGCTCGCCCTCGTCCAGCAGGTGCTGGGCGTACACACCGGCCTCGATCCGCAGTGAGAGCTCGACCTCCTCGGCGGCATCGAGCAGGGGCGTCCTGGCGATCTCGTCGAGGTACATACCGACCAGGTCACGGTCGGCCTCAAGGTTGGTCGGGCGGGCCGCGCGAGTCCGGTCGGCCCTGTCGCGAACGACGGCACGGGTGGCCATGCTTGCTCCCTTTGCTGGTGTTGCCGAGCTCTGCCTGCCTGCCCGGAAAGGGCAAGAAGTGCGGGCCCCGGGGGGGCTCACACGTAACGATCCAACGAACAGATTCCGGACAACATTCCCAAGTCGCTCAGATTCTTCCAGCGATGCAGTATCCTGCCGGTTTTCGCACGAGATCCGGACGGAGGGTGACCGCCGGTGCACCTCAAGTGCCGATCGCGCGATCGATTCCGGACGGGCGGCCGCCGCCGCGCCGAGCGCCCCCTCTCTCGCGCGGGACGCCCCCCGTCGCGCGGGAGGGCACGGGGGAGGCCGGCCGCCGCCGCGCGCCGGCTTTCCCGGCCGACCCGGGGCCCGGCCGCACGAAGAAGCGCCCAACCCGCCCGGGCCACCCGCCGTACGGAGAACCCCGCGGCAGCCTCCCGCGTTCCCGGCGTCCGCAGGTCCTCCGCACAAAAGATGCCAAATCGCTATCGATCCACCGCTCGATCGGCACGGTCCACTGGGAAGGTGTCAGCCATGCACCTGACCAACCGCGCGCCAGCCATCACCCGGCGTAACCGACGCCTGCTGCGGTACTCGGTGTTGTCGGCCGGCTGTGCCGTTCTGTTCGGCGTCCTGGCGGCCCTGGTGCAGAGCCACTGGCCTCCGCTGGCCCGGTTCGACCAGCACTGGATCGACGGCCTGCACGAGCACGCCCGCGGCAGCGCCACGTGGACCGCCGCCGTTCAGACCCTCTCCGACATCGGCGGCACCGTCACCATGCGTACCGCCCTCGGGCTGGCCGCCCTCTGGCTGTGGCTGATCGGTGCGCGGATGCTGGCGGGCTGGGTCACGGCGGTGACGCTGATCGGCTGGGGCGGCCAGTGGGCGCTGAAGCTGGCCTTCGACCGCCCTCGGCCGCGCTTCCCCGACCCCGTCTCGCACGCCGGCGGCCCCGCCTTCCCGTCCGGGCACGCGATGGCCTCCGCGATCACCTGCGCCGTCCTGGTCGGGCTGCTCTGGCCCCGGGTCCGGCGCACCGGTCGCATCGCCGCCTGCGCGGTGGCGGGGCTGGTCGTGCTCACCATCGGCTGGACCAGGACCGCCCTCGGCGTCCACTGGCCCAGCGACGTCCTCGGCGGCTGGCTGGCCGCCGGCATGGTGATCGGCACGGTGACCACGGCGATCGAGCTGTGGCGCCCCGGCGCCCTCACCCGTGACGTGCGTCGGGTGAACTGGCGCACCCGGCCCCGGGTCCAGCGCGTCCTGGTCCCCTCGGCCACCCCGTTCCCCGGTCCGCTCCCCGGAGCCGGTACCGGCTCCACCCACGGGGACACCGACGTCCCGCCGGACGAGCCGCCCTACGCCGAACCGCCCCGCGCCGAGCCCCCGCGCACCGAGCCGCCCCTGGAACGGTCGGGCCGCGAAGGCTTCCCCGGCGGCCTCCTCGGGGAGGTCCCCGACCGCCCGGGCGGCCCCGTCCGCTGAACCTGGCGTCCGCTGAACACCCGGCCCGAACGCCGCAGGCCCCCGCCCGGCGTCCGGGCGGGGGCCTGCGGCACCCTGCTGTCGTGCCCCAGGCAGGATTCGAACCTGCGACACCGGCTTTAGGAGAGCCGTGCTCTATCCCCTGAGCTACTGAGGCGGGGGCCTGTCTCCCGACAAGGCAGCGAGCGCCTGGCCGACGCTCGATCCACAGAGTACCGGATCAGGGGTGGGGCAGGCGCTGGGGTCGGGAGAGGGGGCGGCGGCCGGACGGAGTGCCGACGGGACGTCAGAGTCTTGACCCGGCAGCCCGGGCGAACCGTTGGGCCTGATCCGGTCCCCACCGGCGCGCCGCGGCACCGGAGGGCCGGTGGGTGTGCATCACTGCGTCGACAGGACGGCGCACCACCGCACCGAGGCACCACACCGATCGGGCACCACGCACATGACTCCAGCCGTACCACCGCGCCCGGCCCTCCCCCGTCCGCCGGAACGCGGGCAGCCGGGACGGGGGTGGCCGGGGCGGCAGGTGTGGCTCTGGCCGACGCTGGTGATGGCCGTCGTCGGCGGGTACCGGCTGGAGACGCCGGAGCTGTGGCGGGACGAGGTGGCGACCTGGTCGGTGGTCACCCGGCGGCCCGACGACGTGCTGCGGCTGCTGAAGCACGTCGACGCGAGCAACGGCACCTACTACCTGTTCATGCGCGGCTGGACGTCGGTGTTCGGCGAATCGGTGGCGGCGCTGCGGTTGCCGTCGGTGCTGGCGATGGCGGCGGCGGCCGGCTTCGTGACGCTGGCCGCACGACGGCTGTACGGCGGGCGGCTCGCGGCGGTCGCGGCCGGGCTGCTGTTCGCCACCGTCCCCATCGTCTCCCGGTACGCGCAGGAGGCCCGTTCCTACGCGATCGTGACCTGCGCGGTCGCGGCGGCGACCTGGCTGCTGCTACGGGCGCTGGACCGGCCCGCCGCGGGCCGGGCGGCGATGGCGCGCTGGGCGCCGTACTGCGTGGCGATGACGGTCGCCGGGGCCGGACACCTGGTCGCGTTCAGCACCGTGGTCGGGCAGGCGGGCGCGGTGCTGCTGTGGCTCCGGCGCGCCCGGCCTGCGGCGGAGCGGCGGGTGCTCGCGCAGTTCCCGCTCGCGGTGGCGGCCGCCACGCTGCCGCTGCTGCCGGTGGTGGTGCTGGGCAGCCGGCAGTCGGGGCGGCAGCTGGGCTGGATCACGAGGCCGACGGCGCAGGAGCTGCTGGACTCCGGGGAACTGCTGCTCGGCTCCCGGGAGCTGTACCGGGTGTTCCTGCTGCTGGGCGTGCTCGCCCTGGCGCTGCCGTGGCGCCGGGTGGTCGCGGTCACGCCGCTGCTGCTGGTGGTGGCACCGACGCTCACCGTCTGGCTGTTGTCGCAGGCCGGCGGCGCCTCCTACTTCACCAACCGCTACCTGATCTTCACCGTGCCCGCGTGGGCGCTGCTGGCGGGCGGCGGGGTGGGCGCGGTGCACGCCGCGGTGACGTCCGCCGCACGGCGCGACCGGACGCCGGCGCGCACACGGACGGCCGGGCGGGAGCGGCCGGACCGGCAGCTGCGGGTCGCGGGCGTCCTGCTGGCGGTGGGGGTGATCGCGGTGCCCGCGCTGCTGGCGGTGCCGCTGCAGAAGCGGGTGCGGTACGCCGGGTCGCACACGCTGTCCCAGGAGCCGTACCGGGCGGCGGCCCGGCTGATCTCGGCCGGATACCGGCCGGGGGACGGTCTGGCGGCGCCGCTCGGCAACCAGGCCTGGGCGATGACGGCGGAAGGGGTCTCCTACTACCTGCCGGCGGACGTCCGGCCGTACCCGGTGTTCGTGCGACGCGGCGCGGTCGAGGCCCAGGACCTGTTCCCGGAGCCGTGTCCGCAGCCCGCCGAGTGCCTCGGGTCCGGCAGGCGGATCTGGCTGCTCGTACTCGGGGACACCCCGGACCCGCTCGGCGGCATCCCGGTGGAGTCGGCCCGGGCGGCCCTGCGGGCGGGGTTCTCGGCGTGCTGGGCCGTGCCGCTGGGCGGGGCGACGCTGGCGCTGCTGGAGCGACGGGACGGCTGAACGGCCCGCCCGGCCTCCGTACCGTCCGTGGTGGGCCGTGCGGACGCCTCAGCGGATGCGGGCGAGCCCGGACCGGTGGATTCTTTGAGCATCCGGATGCCCGCACCCGGCTGACCCCACTGCCCCGCCACCCAGGCCGAGGAGGACCAGCCGTGACCGACAAGCCGAGCGGCCCGCCCTCGGACGACTCCCCCGACCGGCCGATCGCCGACGGACCGCCCTCCGACGGACCACCCACGGAGAAACCGCCCGACGACGCGTCCCCCGACGAGCCGCACGCCGAAGAGCCGCACGAGGAGCCGTCCCCCGGCGGGCCCCCCGTCGGACGGTCCGCCCGGATGAAGGCGCGCGGGGCGGGGCTGGCCCGGACCGCGCGCGATCTGCCGGAGCGGGTGCCGGTGGTGGGCCGGGCGCTGGGCCACATCCTGCGGGTGAACCTGCTGGACTGCGCGACCCGGCTGGCCGCCCAGGCCTTCCTGAGCGCCCTGCCCGCGCTGTTCGTGCTCGCGGTGTTCGCCCCGGCGTCGGTCCGCAACGGGGTGGTGACCACACTGCGCAAGGAACTGGGCCTGGAGGGCGCGGCCCAGCAGTCGGTGCACGACCTCCTCGCGAGCAGCCACGACAACGAGCCGAGCTTCGGGGTGGCGGGCGCCCTGATCACCCTGCTGTCGGCGACCGCGCTGAGCCGGGCGATGCAGCGGGTCTGCGAGCGGTGCTGGGAGATGCGCCGGGCCGGCACCCGGGTGGCCGCCTGGCGCTGGCTGGTGTGGCTGCTGGTGTGGCTGCTGGTCCTGGTGTTCCAGACGCCCCTGCGGGACGGGATCGGCCAGGGCGGCCGGCTGGGCATCCCGCTGACCTTCCTGATCGGGACGCTGATGTGGTGGTGGACCCAGCACCTGCTGCTGGGCGCCCGGGTGCGCTGGCTGCCGCTGCTGCCGGGGGCGGTGCTGTGCGGGTGCGCGGTGGTCGGGCTGGGGCTGGCCTCGCGGGTCTACATGCCGCGGGCGATGGGCCGCAGCGTCGAGCAGTTCGGCCCGTACGGGGTGGTGTTCACCGGGCTGTCCTGGCTGATCGTGATGTTCGCCGCGCTGACCTTCGCGATCGCGCTGGGCCGGGTGGTCTCCGAGGAGCCGGCGATGGTCCGGTGGCTGGGGACGCGCACCGAGCCCGGGGCCTGGGGCACCGGACACTGCCGAGAACAGCAGGCGCAGGTACGGCAGGTACGGGACGAGACGGTCGCGGTCGGGGGAGCGCAGGACGGCGTTGATCTCCCGGTA
>NZ_JBSGFD010000154.1:0-20691 GCF_053603215.1 Kitasatospora sp. NPDC004240
GCCGCCGGCTGCGGCGAGCGCGCCGCCCGCGTACAGCGGCCAGTTGTAGCCGATCACCTCGCGCACGCCGGACGGGCGGCGCCGTGGGGCCGGGCCGGCGGTGGGCGCCGGTTTCCGAGCCAATGCCGGCTCCGGAGCCGTTCGCTCTCCCACCGGCCGGGCCGGCCTCACCGCGCGCTCCCGTCGAGGGCGCGGCGGCTGCCCCGTTCCCAGCCGTAGTCGAGGCCGGCGACGTGGAAGGCGTTGGCGAGCACGGGCCGGCTGCCGGCCAGCGGGCCGTGGTCGAAGAAGGTCAGCCGGGGCACCTCGACGGTGACCGGGACCGGCTCCCAGTGGGCACGGACGGCCTTGACCACGATCATCGAGCGGGTCTGCGGCTCGTACTCGAACGTGTAGGGCAGCGGTCCGGCGAACCGGCGCGCGGCGCGGGCGTCGGCGAACGGGCTGCCGGCCGGCAGCGGGGCGGGACGGCCGGACAGGTCGGCGCGGACGTGCAGGTCGGCCCGGCCGTCGGCGCTGATCACCTTGAACTCCAGGGTGTCGCCGACGACCCGGCTGCCGAGCCGGGCGAGCCGGTAGTGGTAGCGGGAGAGCAGGTTGCCGCCCGCCACCATCAGCCGGTGGCCGGTGTCGCTGCGCAGGATCCGCAGGCCGCGCATGGTCCGGCCGCCCGGGGTGGGGAACCGGGTGAACACCCGGTACCCGGTGAGGACGACGTCCTTGCCGAGCCGGGCGGGCAGTCCGGCGGGGCGCAGGCCGCGCGCGTCCACCACGGCCGCCGCGACGAAGCCGTGCTCGGTGCCGTCGGGGGCGGTGTACGTGTCCAGGGCGAGCCCGGGCGGGACCAGCGGCGCGAGCTCCTCGGGCGGGAGGGCGTAGGTGAGGACGAGCGAGTGCGCGAAGTGGGTGCGGATCGGGACGGGGTGGCGTTGCAGCAGGTGGCGCACGGTCAGCTCCTCGGAATCAGGGCGACGGGAACGGGGCGACGGGAACGGGGAGCGCTACGGGGATCACGGTCGGACCACCCGGACGACGCCCCAGAGCGGCGAACGGTCCTCCGCGGCGGCGCCCGGCCCGGCGGGCCCGGGTTCGCGGATGCTGCGCAGCACGGCGACCCCGCCGGGTCGTACGGCGTGCCGGACGGCGGCGCGCAGCCGTCGGGCGAAGCCGGGCCCGGGGCCGTCCAGCACGTTGGAGAGCGTGACGGCGTCGTAGTGGCCGGCCGGGGACCGCTCCAGGTGTTCGGCGACGTCCCCGGCGACCAGCCGGATCTCCCCGCCGGTGGGCAACGCGCCCTGGCCGCAGGGGGGTTCGTGGCCGAGCAGCAGCCGCCAGGCCCACGGGTTGGTGGCATTGGGGTGGCGCGCGAAGCCACGGGCGAGCCGGGCGCGCAGCACGGCGTCGAACCGGGCCGGTACGACGTTCCGGAAACCGGGCCGCAGCCCGCCGGCCAGGATGCCCGCCGGACGGAGCGTGGCGGTGAGGAACATCCGCAGGCCGGGTCCGTCGAGTTCGCGCCGCCAGCGCCGGGCCTGTTCGACCGGATCGTCGAGGCTCAGGAACTCCGCCAGCCCGCCCGGGCGCCAGGCGGGCAGCAGGGCGCCCGCGGCGGTGCGTCCGGCGGCGA
The DNA here is from genome assembly GCF_053603215.1 of Kitasatospora sp. NPDC004240. Taxonomy (NCBI): domain Bacteria; kingdom Bacillati; phylum Actinomycetota; class Actinomycetes; order Kitasatosporales; family Streptomycetaceae; genus Kitasatospora; species Kitasatospora sp. NPDC004240. Next base: position 1,628 of record NZ_JBSGFD010000154.1, read on the forward strand.
GGAGGCGTTCGGCCGAGCCGGCGACGGCGGGGGCGCCGGCGCGGAGCCGGGACCGGGCGTAGTCGAGCTGTACGGGGTTGAGGTCGACGGCCGTCACCCGGTAGCCGGCGGCGGCCAGTGCGGCGGCGGTGTCCCCGGCGGAGGCGATGCAGAGCACCCGGGCCCCGGCGCCCGGCGGCGGGAAGGCGGCGAGCTCGACCGCCGGGTCCTCGTACATCCGGCCGAACAGGACGCGTGGGCGCCGGGGTTGGACGGTGAGCAGCCGGCCCTCGGCCCAGGGCGTGCTCCGGGACCGGTCGGCATCGTGGGCGGTCCCGGCGTTCATGCGGCGGCCGCCTCGGCGTGCCGGTGCGACCGGGCCGGGGCCGGCCGGTGGTGCGCGGCGGCGACGGTCCAGATCAGGGCCAGGAAGGCGAGGTCCTGCACGACCAGCCGGCCCGGTTCGGGGATGTGGTCGGCGCCGACGAGCAGCCCGCCGGTGTTGAAGCAGAGCACCAGTGCGGTCTGGGTCAGGGCGGCGAGCCGGGCCCGGCGTCCGGTCAGCACCCAGGCGGCCAGTGCCACCTCGGCCAGGCCGATCGCGATCAGGAGGAGCCCGGCGGCGCCGTCGGGCAGCAGCGGCAGGCCCTCGACGATGGCGCGCTGGTCGGCGCGGCCGGGGAAGATCTTGCACCAGAAGCCCTCGTACGCCCACATCAGCGCGACCGCGAGGGTGGTGCAGCGGGTCTGCCAGGGTGTCGGCACGGCGGACGGTCCTCTCTGCCGCCACCCGGCGCGGCCCGCCCGGTTCGGGGCGGTGCGCCGGGGCACGGCGGGGCATGGCGGGGCAGCCCGACATCCCTGGTCAGGGCCGGTCGCTCCCGCTGGCACCCATCATGGCGCACGTCTTTGAACGCGTTCAACTAGGGGTCCTCGCTGCCGGGAGGGGCGCCGGGGAGCCACCGCCCCGTGCTGACGGGCGGACGGCCCAGGCCGCCACCGGGCCGTCCGAGGAGCCACGGGTGCCCAGGGCGGACCGCGCGGTGGGCACCCGTGCCGGAGGATCAGCCGCTCACTCCTCGGCGCCGATGGCGGCGGAGCTTCCCGGACCCCGCCAGCCGGTGGCCGAGGGCCAGAGGACGGAGACGTCGAGGACCCGCTCGACGAGGTCGGGGATCCACGGCTCGTCGGGCGGCGAGGCGAGGACGACGTGGAGCCGCTCGGGAGCCTTGCCCGTCACCAGCCCGATCTCTCGCAGACGGACGGCGCCGGACCGCACGGCGTGGTACGAGGTGTGGCCGGCCGGGAGGACCTCGTAGACGATCGGACCCCGCTCGCCGGGCCGGACGACATCGACGATCGGCGAGTCCTGGGGCTTGTGGCCAGCCCCGAAGAGGGCGGCCATCAGTTGGTGGCGTACCGCCTCGTGCCGGAGGCACGTCCGGTCGGCCTCGGCCGCGGCTACGAGCTCGGCCGTCAGGACGGCGGCCGGCGTGGCCACGGCGGACGTCCCCGACGCCCCCTCGCCCGTGAGCCTCGCCAGGGCGGCGACTGCCCGGTCCTGCCAGCCGCTGCTCCGCAGGACCTCGCCGAGCCGCTCCAGCTCCGCCGCGTCCGCCGACCTCACGGCCTCCGGGAGGCCGCGGGAGAGGTCCCGTAGCACCGTCAGGTCGGCGGAGGCCGGGGATCCCAGGAGCTGCCAGACGGGGAGCCAGTCCGCCTGGTCGCGGCGCAGGCAGCAGCCGATCAGCTCGTGGAGTTCCGGGAGGCCGGTCCCGGGGAGCTCCGCCGGGACGCCGCCGAGGGCGGTCAGGGCAGTCAGCGCGGCCCCGTACCGTTCGGCCGAGCGCTCGGAGATCGGCTGGCGTCCGAAGTCGTTCGCCGACACGAAGTACACGCCGGACCGGCGTCGCAGGACCCAGACGTCGAGTTCCTGCCCGGCCTCGGGCACCCGGTCCTGGGGCCTCAGCTTGAGGATGTACCGCCGCTGCCGGTCCTCCGGCACCGGGGTGACCCTCCAGTGGGCCTGGTCCCCGTGGGCGAGGGCGCGAACCCGCAGTTCGGTACCGGGTACGAGTTCGTCCGCCTCGCCCAGAGCGGCGGCCGCCAGGATCTCCGCGTCCAACGGGGTGGGCCTGCGGACGAAGAGCACCGAACCGCCGTCCGGCGAGAGGTTCCAGGTGTGTGAGGAGCCGAGCACGAGGTGATGGCCCCGCGGCTGGGTCTCGATGTGCCCGCCGGACAGATCCGCCGCGAGCGCGGTGCGGAGCCGGCCGAGGAAGGCGGGGTCCGTCGGATCCGACCGGTACGAGGTGAGGTCGGCGTACACAGTTCGCGTCTCGGCGCTCACCTGGATCTCCTCGACCGGCAGGGCGCGCACCGCCGCCGTGTCCTGGAGCGCGGGGCCGCGTCCGGCGGCGGGCCCGGAGAGCCTGTACCGGGAGGGGACCCCTGCCAGGTGCTGCGCCGGGCTCCGTTCGCCGTGCACGCTCCGGTAGCCCGTCAGGGCCGACCCGTCGTGGCTCAGGACGAACCGGTAGCCGTTGAGGTCGACGAGCCGGTAGCCGTCCGCCTGCTGCGCCTGGCGGCCGTCGGTCAGGAACGTGCCGATCACGCCGCGGATCTCGGCCTCGGCCTCCTGGTCACTGCCACCGTGCGCGGTCACGAAGGCCCGTACGGCGGCCCTGGTCACCCGGAGCCTGCCGAGGAACGCCTCCGACGCGTCCAGCCCGGTCCCGAGGTCGGCGTCGGCGGGCACCCTGGGCAGGTTGCGGGGCGTCGGCCGGTCCGGCACCGCGCTCGTCCGGAAGCCGCCGCAGGAGGTGTCACGGCACCAGCCGTCGGCATTGCGCGTGGGAAGCCCGCAGCGCTCGCCGTCCGTGTGGAAGCGCGAGCAGACGCGGCCCCCCGTCGGGTCGGACGGGGGCTCCGGGGTCGGGTCGTCCGGCCCGGTGACGGGCGGCGGGTCGGCGGCGGGCAGCATCACCGGAGGCAGGGGCGAGGTGTGCAGCACCGTCAGCGTCTGGGTGCTCCGGGTCAGGGCCACGTACAGCTGACGCGGGCCCTCGGCGCCGCGGGCGGTGATGGTCGCGGGCTCCAGGACGAGGACGTGGTCGAACTCCATGCCCTTCGCCTCGCCGGCGGTCAGGACGGTCACCGCCTCCCGGACCTCCTCGGTCATCGCCTCCGCAGAGTCGATCAGGAGCTGGACCTGCTGGAGCCAGTCCGAATCGTTGGGGACGATCAGCGCGATCGAGCGCTGGGTCCGGCCGTCCGATCCGGCCAGCCGCGTCGCGTGCCCGACCGCCTCGGCGAGGAGCTGCCAGGGAGCCGTCTCCACGATCCGCACGGGCTCCCCGTCGGCCTCCTTCAGCGAGGCCGGGAAGGGAACGGACGGGGCCACCGCCCGGGCGAGCGGAGCGACGAACTCCATGATCTGCGCCGGCACCCGGTAGCTGGTGGTCAGCTCCTCAAGGTGCCAGCCGCCCTCGCCCGCCAGGATCCGGCCGATCCGCTCCCAACTCGGGTAGCCGTGCGGCCCGGTGGCCTGCGCGAGGTCGCCGAGGACCGTCATCGACCCCTTCGGGTTGCGCCGCCGCAGCGATCGGGCCTGCATGGGGGTCAGGTCCTGGGCCTCGTCCACCACGATGTGCGGGTAACGCTGCGGCGTCTCACCCGAGATGAGGGTCCGCAGCTCCTCGAGGCACACCAGGTCGTCCAGGGTCCACGGCTCGTCCTCGGCGCGCTCGGCGGCCGGGCGCGACAGCAGCGCCTGCTCCTGCGCGTCGAACACCCCGGCGGCGCACTCCGCCAGCCTGCCCGACGAGTTCAGCAGGCTCCGCAGGGCCTCCTCCGGGCTGAGGGGAGGCCATGCGCGTTCCACGAGCGCGGCCACCTGGCGGTGGCGCTCGATGCTCTGCCGGACGGTCCGGTCACGGGCCCGCTGGGGGAAGCCCTGCCGCAGCGCGGCCAGCAGGAGGTCGACCAGGACGTCGCGGAAGCGGTCCCGGCGGGCCCGGTAGTGGCCGGGCCCGCTGCGGGCGGCCTCCAGGACGCGGTGCACCTCGGACAGCGGAACCCGCAGGGGCGCGCTGCCCAGGACGACGGTGAACATCGGCTCGTCCTGCCCGTCCGTGGCCGCGGTGGCGGCGGCATCGACGGCGGCCGGACGACAGTTGCCCTCGACCCGGCGCCGCAGCACCTCCGCCATGCGCTCGTCCGACTTGATCCGCCGCACCGGCGGGGGGTCCTCGGCCCGTACGGTCCCCTCCCAGAGGAGGGAGAGCTCCACCGCGGTGACGTCGCGCGTGCCGAGGGTGGGGAGGACCCTGCCGACGTACTCCAGGAACCTCCGGTGGGGGCCGACCACCAGGATGTCCTGCGCCTGGAAGCGCTTGTTGTCGACGAGCCAGGTGACCCGGTGGAGGCCGACGGCGGACTTCCCGGTACCCGGACCGCCCTGGACGACCAGGACGTCCGTGGACGGGCCGGCCACCAGTGCCATCTGGTCGGGCTGGATGGTCTCGACGATGTCGCGCATCCGGCTGCGGCGGGCCCGGTCGAGGTCCCGCAGCAGCAGGTGGTCCACGGCCGGTCGCCGGGCCCCGACGGGGTCGAAGACGTCTCCGGGAGACGGCACGCCCGCTCGCGCGCCGGTGGCGGCCGGGACCGGCGGAGCTATCTCGTCGCGGTAGTCCCGGACCGTCCGCCGGTCGCAGTCCAGCCGCCGCCGCAACCGGACCTCCCCCGGGTCGTCGGGCGTGGCCAGTCGCCACGCGGTGGCGAGCTCGTTGGTCCAGGAGATGACGACGGTGTCGCGGGTCTCGGCGTCATGTACCGTCCGCCGCCCGAGGTAGAAGATCTCCGGCTCGCCCGTCCCGTCCGCGTGGGTGTCCACCCGCATCGTGACGAGGTTCTCGCCTTCCAGACGGAACTCCTCCGCCCTGGCCGAGGACTCCGCCCGGGCGGCGATGCCGTCCTTCCGGCTGGCTGCCGCCTGGGCCGACGCGTCGCCGGACAGTTCGGCGAGCTTGGCCTCGTAACAGGCGTAAGCGCGGTCGACCGCCCGCTGTTCGGTGGCGATGACGGCCGACCTTGATGACGTGCTCATGTGCTTCCCCTCCTGCGGGGGCCGCACTGCGCGGCCGCCCGCCTGCAGCCGCCACCTGCCTATCAGAGCGGGCACGCGTGGGGTGCGGTAAGTCGCATTCGTTGCGGAAGCGTAGGGTTCCGGGCCTCGGCGCCGCTACGGGGCTCCGGCCGTGAGGCGCGTCCGACTTGGCGGACCTCGCGCGTCCGGCTATACGCTGGAGAGGAATCCCCGCGCCCGCCAAGGCTGCCCGGGCAGTTCGACCGCAGCGGCCCGACGGCGGTTCGGGGGCGGTCCCTCGCGGGGTGGTCGTCACGAGGGGGGTGTCGTCATGAGGGAAGAACGGCTCCCATGGACCTCAACACCATCACCGAAGTCGTCCGGCGCCCGCCCGACGATCGACCCGGCCGGGACTGGCGGGAGGGCGATGCCTGGCTCGCGGGCGGGACGTACCTGTTCTCCGCCGAGCAGCCGGGCCTGCGCCGCCTGATCGACCTGACGTCCCTGGGGTGGGACCCGCTCGTGCCGAGCGACGCCGGCCTGGAGATCGGGGCGACCTGCACCGTCCGCGACCTGTACGCCTTCGAGCCGCCGCCCGACTGGACCGCGGGCCCCCTCCTCGCCACGGCCTGCGAGGCGTTCCTGTCCTCGTTCAAGGTGTGGAACGCGGCGACCGTCGGCGGCAACATCTGCCTGTCGTTACCCGCCGGACCGATGATCACGCTGACGGTCGCCCTGGAGGCCGGCTACGAGCTGTGGGCGCCCGACGGGTCGACCCGTGTCGTCGACGCCCTCGACTTCGTGACCGGCAACAACCGCAACATCCTCGCTCCCGGTGAACTCCTGCGCCGCATCAGGATCCCGGCGGGCGCCCTGCGCAAACGCACCGCGCACCGCCGCTTCACGCTGACCCGACTCGGCCGTTCGACGGTGTTCCTCATCGGCACCCGGACACCCGGGACGGACGACCTGCTGCTCACCGTCACCGCCGGCACCACCAGGCCGGTGCGGATCGCCTTCGACAGCATGCCGGACGCGCGGACCCTTCAGCACGGCATCGACGTCATCCCCGCCGACGTCTGGTTCGACGACCCGAACGGGACCCCCGACCACCGGCGCCACCTGACCGCGCACTTCACCGAAGAGATCCGGCACGAACTCATGGCTGGGGGCCCGGCATGACCTTCATCGTGAACGGCAGGGGCTTCGACGAGGAGCCGGAACCGGGCCAGTGCCTGCGCACCTTCCTCCGCTCCCTCGGTCACTTCGGCGTCAAGAAGGGCTGTGACGCCGGCGATTGCGGGGCGTGCACGGTCTGGGTGGACGGCGCCCCGGTGCACAGCTGCATCACGCCCGCGTTCCGCGCGGACGGCCACGAGGTGACGACGATCGAGGGTCTCGGGTCGCCGGGCGACCTGCATCCGGTGCAGCGCCGGTTCCGGGACGCGCCGGGATTCCAGTGCGGCTTCTGCACGGCGGGGATGATCATGACCTCCGCGGCGCTCACCGAGGCCCAGAAGGAGGACCTGCCCCGGGCGCTGAAGGGCAATCTCTGCCGCTGCACCGGATACCGGGCGATCGAGGACGCCGTCCGGGGCGTCACCGGCGTGGAGCCGGCGGCGCCGGGGAAGGCCGTCGGGACGAGCGTCGGCGCGCCGGCGGCCGAGCAAGTGGTCACCGGCCGCGCCGAGTTCACCATGGACACCCACCTCGACGGCATGCTTCACCTCAAGGTGGTGCACTCGCCGCACGCGCACGCCCGGATCGTCTCGATCGACAGGAGCGCCGCGCTCGCCGTCCCCGGTGTGCGCCGGGTCTACACGTGGGAGGACGTGCCGCGCAGGCGCTTCACCACGGCGATCCACACCGACCACCTCGTCGACCCGGACGACACCTTCATCCTCGACGACACGGTGCGCTTCGTCGGCCAGCGCGTCGTGGCCGTCCTGGCCGACACCGTCAAGGCGGCGGAGGAGGGCTGCCGGAGGGTCGTGGTCGAGTACGACGTCCTGCCGGCCGTGTTCGACCCCGGGGAGGCGATGGCCGAGGGCGCGCCGCAACTGCACGGCACGGACGACCCCTTCCTCCGGGACCCCGTCCACAACGTCCTGCTGGAGATCCACTCGCACATCGGTGACGTCGACACCGGGTTCGCCGACGCCGACGTGATCCACGAGGGCACGTACTCCACCCCGCGCGTGCAGCACGCGCACCTGGAGACCCACGGCTCGATCGCCTGGATGGAGGACGGCCGCCTCAACGTGCGCACCAGTTCGCAGTCGCCGTCGATCGCCAAGGTCAAGCTCGCCTACCTGTTCGCCCTGCGGCCGGACCAGCTGCGGGTGTTCTGCGAGCGGGTCGGCGGCGGCTTCGGCGGCAAACAGGAAGTCATCTCCGAGGACCTGGTCGCGCTTGCCGCGCTGGACACCGGCCGGCCGGTCTGCCTCGAGTACACCCGCGAGGAGGAGTTCACCACGGCCTCGCCCCGGCATCCGATGACCCTGACGGTCAGGCTCGGCGCGAAGGCCGACGGGACGCTCACCGCCCTCCAGGTCCGCAACGTGTCCAACACCGGCGCCTACGGCAACCACGGCGGCGAGACGCTGTACGCGGGCGGCGCGGCCGTCATGCTCTACCGCTGCCCCAACAAGAAGTACGACGCCTTCGCCGTCTACACCAACACCGTCCCCAGCGGCGCCCTGCGCGGGTACGGGATGACCCAGCCGGCCTTCGCCGTGGAATCGGCGATGGACGAACTGGCCCGGGCCCTGCACCTCGACCCGCTCGAACTGCGCCGCCGCAACATCGTCCGGCCGGGCGACCCGCTCGTCGCCCTGCACGACGGACCCGACGACGTGCTCTTCACCGAGGACGGACTCGCCCGGTGCATCGACCTGGTGGACGCCGCGCTGGCCCGCACCGCCCACACACCGGCCCCCGGACCCGACTGGCTCGTCGGGGTGGGCGTGGCGAGCTCCCTGCACGAGACCGCGCCCCCGACCGACCACATCTCGGAGGCCTGGGTCACGCTCGGCGACGACCTGGTGTACGAACTGGCCGTCGGGACGGTCGAGTTCGGCGAGGGCACCTCGACCGCCCACGTCCAGATCGCGGCCACCCAGCTGGGCACGACCCCGGGGCGGATCCGCCTGGTGCAGTCCGACACCGACCACACCGGATTCGACACCGGCGCCTTCGCGAGCGCGGGACTCTTCGTGGCGGGCAACGCCGTCCTCCGCGCGGCCGACGCCGTGCGGGACCGCATCCTGGAGTTCGCCGCCGCCCACACCGGCGTCCACGTCGTCATGTGCGCGATGGACGACGACGGCGTCGTCTGCGGCGAGCGGCGCGTGCCGCTGGCGGAGCTCGTCGCCGCGGCCCGGGCGCGCGGGATCCGCTTCACCGCCGCCCGCAAGGCCTACGGCTCGCCGCGCAGCGTCACCTCCAACACGCAGGGGTTCCGGATCGCCGTCCACCGGGTGACGGGTGAGATCCGCATCCTCCACAGCGTCCAGGCCGCCGACGCCGGTGAGGTCATCAACCCCGCGCAGGTCCGCGGACAGGTCGAGGGCGGTGTCGCCCAGGGCATCGGCTTCGCGCTGACCGAGAACCACCGGATCGACGCGGACGGGGCCGTGGCCAACCCCAACCTCCGCAACTACCGCATCCCCACCTACGCCGACGTCCCCCGTACCGAGGTGCTCCTGGTGGCGTCCTCCGACTCGGTCGGGCCGATGCGCTCCAAGGGCATGGCCGAATGCTGCATCAACCCGGTGGCCCCCGCCCTCGCGAACGCGCTCCACGACGCCACGGGCGTCCGCCACCGCGCGCTTCCCCTGACCCCGGAACGGATCTACGGCCGGCTGGCCGACGCCAGGCCGGTGTCGACGGCGGCCGGGCCGAGGAAATGAAGACCGTGAAGCCCCTGGACGGGGACGCCGCGGCGACCGCCATCCTCGGCCTGAAGGTCCGGCCGGGACTGGAGCGCGAGTACGAGGCGTGGCAGGAGGCCGTCAACGCCGCCGCCGCGGACTACGCCGGCTACCTCGGTGCGGAGGTCTCCCCGCCCACCCCCCGGCAACCCGACTGGCTCGTCGTCTACCGGTTCGACTCGATCGCCCACCTCCAGGCCTGGATCAACAGCGCGACCAGGCAGAACCTGCTCGACGTCGGCACCAGGTACTTCGACGGCCCGGGGACCCAGCAGGTCGTCCGGGGCGGCATGCAGGCACCGGACCCGCTGGTGACCGTCGTGGTCGCCCACCGCGTCCACCCCGACCACGTCGACGACTTCCTCGACTGGCAGCAGCGGATGAACCAGGAGGAACGGACCTTCGAGGGCTTCCGCGGGACGGAGCTCTTCCGCCCGATCGACGGCCTCCAGGACGAGTGGACCACGCTGTACCGCTTCGACACCGCCGAGCACCTCGACGCCTGGCTGACCTCCGGCAAGCGCCGCAGGATCCTCGCCGAGGGCGAGAAGTTCAACGACTTCCGACTGCGGACGATCGACAACTCCTTCGGCAGCTGGTTCGCCTTCGAGGAGAACGGCAAGGAGGCGCCGCCGCCGTCGGGCACCAAGACCGCCATCGCGGTCTGGGTCGGCCTCTACCCGACCGTCGTGCTGCTGACGCTCGCCCTGGCGCCGCTGAAGATGCCGCTCTGGATCGGACTGCTGGTGGGGAACCTGCTGTCGAGCTTCATCATGAGCTTCCTGACCATGCCCTACTACGTGAACCCGCTGCTCAAACGGTGGCTGCGGCCCGCACCGGGCGAGCCCGCGGCGCGGACCAACCGGATCGGTCTCGGCATCGTCGCCGGGGTGACCGCGCTCTGGGCCGTCGTCTTCTACCTCGTCACGAGGCAGTTCTGGACCCTGCCCTGACCGGGTGGGCCGGGGCCGGCGACGGTCCGGCGACCGTCCGGCGGTACGGGCGAAAGCCACCCGGAGGACGACGCATGCCCGCCGCCCTCCCACCGGGCCCACCGCCATCAACCCGCCACGCCCGGCCCTGGCCGGCGTACGGCGGGTGCCCGGCGCGTACGGGCCTCGGCGGCTCGCGGTGCCGGTGGCGGCGCGAGGTGTCAGATGTTGTCGAGGAGGTGGCCGAGGGCGGCGTCGATGTCGAGGTGGTCGGATTCCTCGCCGGCGGGGACGAGTGTGTAGGTATCGGCGAGGAAGGCGGTGATGAGGTCGGTGGGGGCGGCGACGGTGACGTTCCCGGTGGCGCTCTGGAGGGTGATGCGGATCTCGCCGGGAGGGCCGGGACAGACGGTGACGTCACCGGTGCCGGTGTGGGTGTGGCGGCCCTCGTTGAGGAGTTCGCGGCCGAAGGTCCAGCAGACGCTGAGGTCGTCACCGGCGGTGCAGTCGCAGGTGCTGAGGGGGAAGGCGAGGTGGGCGGCGTAGGGGAGGGCGGCCTCGAAGCGCAGCTCGGCGGGGACGGGTACGTCGGGCAGGGGGCTGTGGGGGAAGGTGACGGGCATCGCATGGACGGCGGACATCGGCATCGGTTGGCCCTTCTGCTGCGGCTGCGGGGTGGTCCCCGTGGTCGGGCGGCGCGTGTACGCACGGCGGGTACCCGGGGCTCCGCCGGGCAGTCGGGGCGGACGGAATCTCCACAACCTCCAACCTCCCCGCACACCGGACCTGCCGTCGCGCGCGCCCGCCCCCGGCCCGGCCGCGTGTCCCGCGGTTCCACCAGGCTCACCGTCCCGGTCCGCCTGCCCTCGCGGCGCGGCGGCCTCCGCCGCGCCGCGAGGGTGTGATCGGGGAGCCGGAGGCCTACGCGGCCCGATGCGACGGGAGGACGGAACCTGTGGGGGCGCACCACTCGGCGCTCCGCACGTCCGCGTCCGGGCCGCGCACCCCGGCGCGTACGGATCGCGCCGGGGTGCGAGCACGGTGCCGCGCCCCGGCGGCGTGGGGCGCGCCCTGGAACGTGCGGAATCCCTGTCCTCAGCCCAGCTGTTCGGCGAGTGCGAGGATGATCCCGCTCGGTCCGCGGAGGTAGCAGAGCAGGTAGCTGTCCTCGAAGCGGGTCACCTCGCCGACGAGTTCGGCGCCGTGCGGGCGCAGGCGGGTGAGGGTGTCCTCGATGTCGTCGACGGCGAACATGACGCGGTGCAGGCCCAGCGTGTTCGCCGGAGTGCTCCAGGGGACGGGGGTGATGGCCTCGGGCGTGTGGTACTTCGCCAGTTCGAGCCGGCCCGGGGCGTCCGGGACCCGCATCATGGCGATCTCGCTCCGCATGCTGTCGAGCCCGACGACCTTGCCTGCCCAGGCTCCCTCGATCGGCATCCTGCCTTCCAGCTCCATGCCGAGTTCGGTGAAGAAGGCGATGGCGGCGTCGAGGTCGTCGACGACGATGCCGACGTTGTCCATGCGCTGAATGGTCATGTCCCCGAGGGTAGGGGCCGGGTCCGGCGCCGCCGGCTCACCAGGCCCTTTCCCGCCCGCCGTTCATTCGTACGGTTGCCGGAGGCCGGGCGGGCGGCGCCTGTGTGGCGGTCGGAGCGCGCCCCGCGTCCGGCCTCCGAAGGCGCCGCCGCCCGGGCTGTCAGCCGTCGACGCGCGTGTAGGTGAGGAACACCGCGCCGCTCTTGAGGACGGTCTGGCCGGTGAGCGCCCAGGTGCGCGGGTCGAAGACGGCCTTGCGGGAGAACAGCGGGATCCCGTCGCCGATGGTCAGCGGCCCGACCTTGAGGATCAGCGTGTCGATCTCGGCGTACAGGGCGCCCGCGAGCTCGGCGCCGCCGATCAGCCAGATGTCCTTGCCGTCCTGTCGCTTGAGCTCGCGCACGACCGTCACCGGGTCGTCGGCGACCAGCTCGACGGCAGGGTCCGGGCTCTCGGTGAGGGTGCGGGAGAAGACCAGGTGGCGCAGGTGCGGGTAGGCGTCGGTGACGCCGGCCGCGAGACCGATCTCATAGCTGCGCCGGCCCTCCAGCACGGTGTCGAAGTGGGTGCCCTCCGCCGTGACGGAGAGCGCCTGCCGGGCCTGGACGGGCAGCGTCTCCGGGTACTCGGCCGCCAGGTGCTGGACGTAGTCCTCCGTGATGGGCCAGAAGCCGTTCGGGCCGGTGGGGTCGGCGCCGTCCGGGCCCGCGATGAAGCCGTCGAGGGTGGTGGCGACGTAGTAGGTCAGCTTGCGCATGGATCGTCGATTCTGTGAGAAGGGATGAACGAGTGGGTCAGATCGTGGGCACGTGCCGGGCCGTACCGCGTCAATCGGCGGTGCCGGGGCTCCAGCGGTCCAGGGCGAGGTAGGCCGGCAGCCACTCCTCGGTGCAGTCGGCGCGCGCGGCGGCGGACAGCGGGGCGAGCAGCTTCGCCACGGTCGCCTCGTCGGCCCCGTCCAGCAACCACGGCAGCAGCACCGGCGCGTCCCGCGCGATGCGCCGCGCGTGGACGTGGTCGAACCGGCCCCACTCCTCGGCCGTCAACGCCCGCTGGACCAACGGCAGGGCCCGGTCCTCCTCGCGGTCGAGGTGACCGGCCAGGCCGGTGGCCAGTGAGTCGGTCAGGTCACCCAGCCGCAGTGCGTCCACCCGCGGGTCGGCCACCACGGCGTCGATGGCCTCGATCACCGGTCGGATGGCGGCGTGTTCGGCCTCCAGGGCCACCAGGAGGGCCAGCTCCTGCGGGCTGGAGGCCAGGCTCCGGCGCAACGGCGGCCACAACGCGTCGTCCTCGGCGCCGTGGTGGGCGTCGAGGGCCTGTTTGAACATCCGCCATCCGGCGGCGGTGGCCAGGACGAGCCGCGCGTCACGGTCCGCGGTGGTGGTGACGCGGTCGAGATGGGCGAGTTCCCGGCGCAGGGCGGCGTGCGTCGCCCACACCACGGTCAGGTCGATCGCGTCAGGCCGCTCGGATTGCATGCCGTCCACACTCGTGCGGTCCGCGGCGATGATCAAGGTAGACTTCGGCGCTGTTCGATAACCGGTGGGTTATCGATGAGGGCTGGGGGGCCGGTGGAACTGCGGGACATCGAGATCTTCCTGGTACTGGCCGAGGAGTTGCACTTCGGCCGGACCGCACAGCGGCTGCACATCTCCGCGGCACGGGTGAGCCAGGCCATCAAGAAGCAGGAACGGCGCATCGGCGCCGAGCTCTTCACCCGCACCAGCCGCACGGTGCACCTGACCGAGGTCGGCCGGCAGTTCCGCGACGACCTGCAACCGGTCTACGCGGGCCTGCACGAATCCCTGGAGCGGGCCAGGCTGGCCGCCCGCGGCATCACCGCACAGCTCCGCGTCAGCCTGCTCCCCTTCAACCTCGTCGATCTGCACCCCTACTGGAAGGAGTTCCGCGCCCGGCACCCGCAGTGGGGACTCCAGATCCGCCAGGCGACCTTCACCGATGTGTTCGGCCAGCTCAGGAACGGCGCCATGGACGTCATCGTCCCCTGGCTACCCGTGGAGGAACCGGACCTCACCGTCGGGCCGACCCTCTGCACCGACTCCCGGATCCTCGCCGTGTCCGCCGACCACCGGCTCGCCGGACGGGACTCCGTACCACTGGAGCTGTTCGCCGACTTCGCGCACGGCACCGCCCTCGGCCTGCCGGACTACTGGGAGGACAGATACCTGCCCTTCCACACCCCGCGGGGCCGGCCGATCGAGCGTACGGCGTCCGCGGACAATGCCGATGAGCTGATCAACCTGGTCGGCATGGGCGAGATCATCCACAGCTTCCCGGGTCATGTCACCAAGTACTGGGGCCTGTCGAACATCCGGTGGCTCCCCATCCCCGACCTGACCGACCTGAGCTTCGCCCTGGTCTGGCGGACCGAATCCGAGAACGACCTCATCCGCGCCCTGGCCGCCACGGTACGCGACCTCGGCGTGCACCGCTTCTGAAGCGGGCCCGGCACCGGACCACCCACGCCCACCTGCCCGACCGGTTCACGCGCCCCCGCCGCCCAGGCGCTCGGCCGGCCGGGCGCCGGAGTCGGGGCCGGTGTCGTCGTCGGTGGGGTCGGGGGTGGGCGGGAGGCGGAGGGTGGCGACGGCGCCGCCGGTGGGGTGGTTGGCGAGGGTGAGGACGGCGCCGATGACGCGGGCGTGGCCCTGGGCGATGGTGAGGCCGAGGCCGTGACCGCGGCCACGCTCGCGTGCGCCGGTGCGGAAGCGCTGGGGGCCGTCGCGGAGCAGTTCGTCGGGGAATCCGGGGCCGTGGTCGCGGACGGTGATGCGCAGGCCGTCGATGCCCACGTGGATCCGGCCGTCACCGTGCCGGTCGGCGTTGATGAGCAGGTTGGCGAGGATGCGGTCGAGGCGGCGCAGGTCGGTACGGACCGGGGGGTGTCCGGCGTCGGTGCGGGCCGTCTCGACGTGCACGTCCAGTCCGGTCTGCGCCACGGTGCGTCGGACCGCCCGTCGCAGCGGGACCGGCGAGAGGTCGGGCCGTTCGGCGTCCGCGTCCAGCCGGGAGACCTCCAGCAGGTCCTCGACGAGTGAGCACAGGGCCTTCACCCGGTTGTGCACCAGCTGGGTGGGGCGCCCGGGCGGCAGCAGTTCGGCGGCCATGAGCAGCCCGGTGAGCGGTGTGCGCAGCTCGTGCGCGACGTCCGCGGTGAAGCGCTGCTCGTCCTCCAGACGCCGGTGCAGGGCGCGCGACATGAGGTCGACGGCCGCGGCGAGGTCGGCGACCTCGTCGCGGCCGTCGACCAGTTCGCCGATCCGGGTGTCGGTGCGTCCGGTGGCGATCGTCCGGGCGGCCGTCGCCGCGGTTCGCAGCCGGCGGCTGATCCGGTCCGCGACCAGCACTCCGGCCAGGACGGTGGTGAACACGGAGGCGGTGACGGTGATCAGGATGATCCGGTCCAGGTCGCCGATGGCCTGCCGGTCCTGCGTGAAGGCGACCCGTACGGAGAGCACCCCGCCGCGGACCGGGCCCGCGGCCCACACCGCTTCGCCGTCGGGGCCCTCGGCGAGCAGGGACCCGCGCCGCCCCTGCTCGGCGAGGCTGCGGAGCGGTGCGGGCAGGGCCGGGTCGTCCAGCGCCGCGTGGCGGCCGCCGCCGGTGGCGTCCCCGACGCGCTCGTAGGCGCCGAGCGCGGTGTCCAGCGCGGTGAGCGCGGAGGCCCGTGCCTGGTCCACGTGCTGGCGGACCATCGCCTGGTGGACGAGCAGCCCGACGGCCACCGCGACCAGGACGGAGATGGCGGCGACGGCGGTGGCGATCTGGCGGCGCAGGGTCATTGCGGACGCCGCAGTTTGTAGCCGAAGCCGCGGACGGTCTCGATCCGCCCGCCGCCGATCTTGGCCCGCAGCCGTTGCACGTGGACGTCGACGACACGGGTGTCGGCGCCCCACTCGTAGTCCCAGACCCGTTCGAGCAGGACGGCGCGTTCCAGCACGATGCCGGGCGCGGCGGTGAACTCCAGGAGCAGGCGCAGTTCGGTGGGGGTGAGCGGGACGAGCCGGCCGTGGACGCGGACCTCCATGGAGTCGGTGTCCACCTCCAGACCGTCGAGGCTGCGGACGGGGCCGCGCGGTTCGGGGGCGGCGGGGACCGTCTCGGTCGGGGTGATGGGGGCGGTCGGGGCGGCGGGGACGGTCGAGGGGACGGGGACGGGGCGGATGCGGCGCAGTACGGTGCGGATCCGGGCGACGAGGACCGCGCTCTCGAACGGCTTGACCACGTAGTCGTCCGCGCCCGCCTCCAGCCCGGACACCACGTCGACCGCGTCGGTGCGCGCGGACATCATCAGGATCGGCAGCTGGCTCTCCTCGCGGATGCGCCGGCACAGCCCCACCCCGTCGAGGAGCGGGAGCATCACGTCCAGGAGGATCAGGTCGGGCCGCACGGCGTGGAACGTCTCCAGTCCCTCCAGCCCGTCGGCGGCCGTGGACACGGGGAAGCCGTAGCGTTCCAGGGCCATCCGGGTGGCCTCGCGGATCACCTCGTCGTCCTCGACGATCAGGATGTGCGGGTGGCTGGGCGCCGTGGGGTTCATGGCTTGGTCTCCGGGCGGGCGGACGCGGTCGGTGCGGGTGTCAGGGCCGGGGCGGGCCGAGGGTTGCGCGGGGTGGTCGTGCCGGGGGCGGGTCCCTCGCCGGGGACGGCCGTGGGGCCGGTGGCGGCGGGCGGGCGGACGGCGGGAGCGGGCACGGCCGTGGGGCGGACGGCGGTCGGCTCCTTGGCGGGTGACGTCGGATCGGGCTGCGGGGTCGCCCCCGGGTCCGGTCCCTGGCCGGGGAGCGGGCCGATGCCCTCCACCTTCCGGTCGGACAGGCTCAGCCGCGTCCCGTCCCAGTGGTAGAGCCTGCTGGTCCGGGAGGAGAGGGTGGTCGACTCGTACAGCCACAGGTCGGTGCCGACCGTCGCCGCGCCGAACACCTTCTGCAGGGGCACCCGCAGGACGGGCAGGAGCCGGTCGCCGGCCGTGGTGTAGACGTGCAGGACGACCGAGTCGGCGAGGGCGACGGCGACGAGCAGTTCCGGTCGGCCGTCACCGGTGAGGTCGCGGTACTCGGGACTGCGGACCTCGCAGCCCGTGCACGGGTCGAGGGCGCGGCGTTCGTCCTGGCTCACCCCGGGATCCTTCGTCAGCAGTGTGCGGACGTCCACGGTGGCCAGGTCCTGCCCGGGAACGCCGATGTCGGGGACCGGCTGCGGCGGCGGTTCGGGGCTGCGGTTCGCCGCGGACCCGGCCGGTTCCGGCGGCGGGGCGGTGGCCAGGCCCGGCCAGAGCGGCACACGCGCCGGCGGGGGCGTGACGGGCGCGGCGGCACCGTGGTCGCGCAGTTCTCCGGGCGCCGCGCAGCCGACCGGCAGCGCCAGTGCGGCCGCCGCGAGGAGGGCGAGGAGGAGGGCACGGGGGCGGCGGTCGTGGTTGCCGGTGCCACGGCGGCCGGTCGTGCGGCTGCCGGCGGTGCGGCGCTCGGTGGTGCTCATGCCCCTGTGCCCCTCCTGGTCTGCGGCGATGTGACGGTTCGTGGCCGGTGCTGTCCGGAGGTAGGTCGTCCGGACGGCACCCGGCGGTTCCCCGGCGCGACGGCCCGGGCGGGGGACGGGTGCGCCGTGGCACACCCGTCCCCCGCCCAGGGGCGGGCCGGTCAGCCGGCGGGGGTCACCAGGTCGGCCAGGACGATGATGTTGTCCGTCCAGTGCCCGTCCGGCCCGAGCCGGCCGCCGCAGGTGATCAACCGCAGCTCGGGCGCCGTCGTGTCGCCGTACACCACGTCGGTGGGGAACCGGTCCTTGGCGGCCTGGATCAGCCTGCGGACCCGGAAGTCCACGGTGGCGCCGTCCTCCCGCCGCACCTGGAGCAGGTCACCGGGCCGCAGCCTCGGCAGGCCGGCGAAGACCGCCGGGCCGCGCGCGGTGTCGTAGTGCCCGATCAGGACGGCGGGTCCGCGCTCACCCGGGGTCGGGCCGTTGCGGTACCAGCCGACCTCGTGGGCCCGTTCGGCGGCCGGGACCTCGACCGTGCCGTCGGCGTTGAGGCCGAGGCCGGTCACCGGGGCGTCGACGCCCGCCGCCGGCACGAGCAGCCGGGTCGGCGGCGAGGCCGCGAACGAACGGGAGGGGGTGGGGCGGGCGGTGGCGGGGCCCGCAGTGGGTGCCGCCGCGGCGGTGTCCGCGGTGCCCTGGCGTGCCGAGGTCTCCACCCGGACCACCGGCGGCTCCCGGCCGGAGAGTGCCACGCCCGCACCGAGCACCAGGCAGAGCAGCCCGGCCGCCCCGAAGGCGCTCCGGCTCAGCCCGCCCGTCCCCGGCCCGCCGTGCCGGGGACGGCGCCGGTGGCGGGGACCGTCCCGGTGCCCGCCCCTACGGCCGTCCAGGTGGCCGTCCGGGTGACCGCCGCTCCGGAACGCGTCGTCCGGAGCGGCGGCAGAACGCCCTGCGGGCCGGGGGCCAGTGTCAGCCCCGCGCACCGGAGCGGCGGCGCAGCACGGCGAAGCCCAGCGCCCCGGCGCCGACGGCGGCCACCGCGCCGCCCGCGGCCAGCTTGAAGCCCGAGGAGTCGTCGGCGGTGGAGCCGTCCCCGGCCTGGGCGGCACCCTTGGGCACCTCACGCACCTGCGGCTGGCCGCCGGCGGGTGCCGGCTGCGCCGTCCCCGGGCCGTTGCCCTGGGCGGCGACCGAGGGCGCCGGGGCCACGGCCGCGGGAGTCGGGGACGCCGCGGCCGGCCGGGCGGTGGGAGCGCCACCGACACCGCTGCCACTGCCCGCTGCCGGGGCGGGGGCCACCGCGGTCGGGGTCGGGGTGGCCGGCTTGGATCCGTCGGCCCAGGCCTGCCCGCCCGGAACGGTGGCCAGCAGGGCCGCCCCGGTCAGGGCGCAGACGGTCGCCAGGCGACGGGCGGTGCCCGCCCGGTGTGCGCGGCTCCTGGTCGTACGAGTGGTCATACGAGGTCGCTCCTTCATCGTCGTCATCGTTGCGACGCGGGCTCCGGCCCCTTGCGGCCGGTGCGTCGAGAGCGACGTTAGGAACCCCGTGTCGCGGTGCCCGGCCGGTCGTGTCACGGCGGCTCATCGGCTGTGTAACGGCCTCGCCGAGGCCCTCGTACGCCGGCGCCGAGCCGCCCGTCCGTTCCCGCGCCGCCCCGGAGAAGCCGGCCCCGCGATCGCCGGCGCGTGGGCGCGGGCGCCGGCGCTCGCGGGGTGGCGTACGCGGGCCGCGGCCCGGCCGGAGCTGGGTCGGTGGCGGTCGGCGGTCCGAGTGGCCGGGTCGTGCCCGGGCACGACGGCGGGAGCGGCTCCCCGGATTGACGGCCTGTCGGCCTCCGTCCAGCACCGACCCGGCGGACGCGCCGACCGGACGCCTGCCCAACACCGCGAGGCGCCCGGGCGTCTCACTCCGGCCCGCTTGTCGGGGCCTGGGTGTTGTTGGTGGGTCAGGCGTGGGTGGGTGGGGGGCCGCCGGTGGTGGTGGGTGGTTGGTGGTGGTGGGTGGGGATGGCGGTGTCGCCGTCGGGGCCGGTGTCGAGGAGTTCGCGGAGGGCGAGGGCGAGGGCGACGAAGAAGGTGATCCAGAGGACG
>NZ_JBSGFD010000155.1:0-20616 GCF_053603215.1 Kitasatospora sp. NPDC004240
GGCGCGCGGGCGCGCGGAGCGGGGCGGCGGCGGGCGGGCGGGGTCGCCACGCCAGCGCGGGCCCACGGTCTCTACCGCCGAGTAGGACGGTCGTACGATCACGGGCAGCACGATGACGTGATCCCGAACGGCAGGAGCCCTCCCATGACCGACGCCGCCCCCACCGGTACCCCCGGCGACGCCGCGCCCGTCCTCAAGGTCCCGCAGGACGTCCTCGACCACTTCGCCAAGCTGGGCATCACCCCGTCCACCTTCTCCGGCGGCCACCTCGGCGAGAAGCTCGGCATCCGGATCGTCGAGGCCTCCCCGGACCGCGTGGTGGGCACCATGCCGGTCGAGGGCAACCAGCAGCCGTACGGGCTGCTGCACGGCGGCGCCTCGGCGGCGCTCGCGGAGACCCTGGGCTCGGTGGCCGCGATGCTGCACGCCGGCCCGGGCCGGTACGCGGTCGGCGTGGACCTCAACGCGACCCACCACCGCTCGGCGACGTCCGGGCTGGTCACGGGGGTGGCCACGGCCGTGTTCAAGGGGCGCACCGCCGCCACGTACGAGATCGCGATCACCGACGACACCGGCAAGCGGGTCACCAGCTGCCGGCTGACCTGCATGCTGCGCGACCTCTGAGCCCGCGGAGCGGCCCCCGGGGCACCGGGGCGACGGCGCCGCGGTCAGCCGACTGACCATCAGATCCCTTGCCCGCCCCCTTGTTTGACCTTCGACTGCGCTGGGCAGCCCTTGGTCCAGACAAGGGGGCGGTGGCATGTTCACAATCTTTCAACAGTGTAACTCTGGGTAACAAGTAGGAAATCCGAGCATCTGACCGCCCAGGGTCATGGTGCGGGGCCGGCGCGCCCGGGAGCGGACGTGGGATCGCCCCATCGTCCGTTATGCGGTCGAGACCGCCCGGAGCCAGTGGCCCGGACGGGCGTGTCCGATTATCGGTGAATCCAGCACTCACCCGCATTTCTGGCCCTTACACCCCCGCTACCGGCGAGTAAGTGCCCGTCAGCAACGGGTCGGTCGCGCCAAAACGACCACATGCTGAGATAACTCCTCCGTGTGCTCATAACAAGAGAATCACAGCCTCGCTCCACCTCTGCCGGAGCCGCCCGACGGCCATCTAGAGTCACGGCCAGTCACCGCGCCATCGGATTGGGACAGACCCCATCGTGCGCCCCGGCACCCGCCAATTCCGGCGCGGCGCCTTCCTGACCAGAAGGGGACCCTCGTGCGTCAGCGTTCAGCACTTGTCGTGAGCATTGCGGTTATCGGTGCGCTCACGCTCACCGCCTGCGGCTCCCGCGGCGAGAACAAGGCCAACACCGGCGACAACAGCGGCGGCGGCTCCTCCGTCACCGTCACCATCGGCGTCGACGCCCCGCTCACCGGCGACCTCTCCGCCCTGGGCCTGGGCATCAAGAACTCCGTCGACCTCGCCATCAAGCAGGCCAACGAGAAGAACGAGGTCCCCGGGGTCAAGTTCCAGCTCAAGGCCCTGGACGACACCGGCAAGCCCGCCCCCGGCCAGCAGAACGCCACCCAGCTGGTCGCCGACAAGAACGTCATCGGCGTCGTCGGCCCGCTGAACTCCAGCGTCGCCCAGTCGATGCAGCAGATCTTCAACGACGCCAACCTCGTCCAGATCTCCCCCGCCAACACCGGCGTCGCGCTCAGCCAGGGCGAGAAGTGGGCCAGCGGCACCAAGGCCCGCCCCTTCAAGTCCTACTTCCGCACCGCCACCACCGACGCCGTCCAGGGCCCGTTCGCGGCCCAGTACCTGGCCAAGGAGGCGAAGAAGACCAAGGTCTTCCTCATCGACGACCAGAAGACCTACGGCGCCGGTCTCGCCGCCACCTTCAAGGGCGAGTTCACCAAGCAGGGCGGCACCATCGTCGGCGAGGAGCACGTCAACGCCGACGACCGCGACTTCGCGGCCATCGTCACCAAGGTCAAGAGCTCCGGCGCCGACGCCGTCTACTACGGCGGCGAGTACCCCGCGGCCGGCCCGCTCTCCCTCCAGCTCAAGGACGCCGGCGTCAGCATCCCGCTGATGGGCGGCGACGGCATCCAGAGCGGCGACTTCATCAAGCTCAACCCCAAGAGCCAGGGTGACCTCGCCACCGCCGTCGGCCTGCCCGTCGAGCAGCTGCCCACCGCCGCCAAGTTCATCGCCGACTACAAGGCCGCGGGCTACAAGGACGCCTACGAGACCTACGGCGGCTACTCCTACGACAGCGCCTGGGCCATCATCCAGGGCGTCAAGGCCGTCGTCGCCGCCAACAACGGCAAGCTCCCCAGCGACCCGCGCGGCAAGGTCGTCGAGGCCGTCCAGAAGATCTCCTTCGAGGGCGTGACCGGCAAGGTCTCCTTCGACGAGTTCGGCGACACCACCAACAAGCAGCTCACCGTGTACGCCGTCAAGGACAACAAGTGGGCCGTGGAGAAGTCCGGCACCTTCAACGGCTGACGAGCCGCCGCACCACCACCTGAAACAACCGAGCGCGGGGGCGCCACGAGTGCCCCCGCGCGTCCACATCCCACCACAACGCGGACACGCACAACGGAGGCCCAGCGGTGCACGACCTACCGCAGCAGCTGGCCAACGGCCTGATCCTCGGCGCCCTCTACGGGCTCGTCGCGATCGGCTACACGATGGTCTACGGCATCGTCCAGCTCATCAACTTCGCCCACGGCGAGATCTTCATGGTCGGCGGCTTCGGCGCCCTGACCGCCTACCTCGCCCTCCCCGGGGGCACCACACTCTGGGTGGCCGTACCGCTGATGCTGGTCGCCGGCATCCTGGTCTCCACGCTGACCGCCGTGGCCGCCGAACGCTTCGCCTACCGGCCGCTGCGCACCGCGCCCCGGCTCGCGCCGCTGATCACCGCGATCGGCCTGTCCATCCTGCTCCAGCAGCTGGTCTTCTCCTTCTACCCGGACGCCAAGAAGGCCCGGGTCTTCCCGAAGATCCCCGGTGACCCCTTCGAGCTCGGCTCCGTCGCCATCCAGCGCAGCGACATCTTCCTGATCGTCGCCGCCCCGCTGTGCATGCTCGCCCTCGGCTGGTTCGTCACCCGCACCCGCTCCGGCCGCGCCATGCAGGCCACCAGCCAGGACCCCGACACCGCCAAGCTGATGGGCATCGACACCGACCGCATCATCGTCATGGCCTTCGCCATCGGTGCCGCGTTCGCCGCCATCGCCGCCGTCGCCTACGGCCTGCGCAGCGGCCAGGTCGACTTCCGCATGGGCTTCCTGCTCGGCCTCAAGGCCTTCACCGCGGCCGTCCTCGGCGGCATCGGCAACATCTACGGCGCCATGCTCGGCGGCATCGTCCTCGGCCTCGCCGAAGCCCTCGCCACCGGCTACATCCAGCACGTCCCCGGCATGGACCTCTTCGGAGGCGGCGCCTGGAAGGACGTGTGGGCCTTCGTACTCCTCATCGTCGTGCTGCTCGTCCGGCCCCAGGGCCTGCTCGGCGAGCGCGTCGCGGACAGGGCGTGACCACCATGAGCACTACCGAGATCACCCCCGTCATCCCCCTCCCGGGCGCGACCCCCGCCGAGAACGGCCGCTCCCTGCTCTCCGTCGCCCTCACCGGCGCCGGCGCCGTCACGGCCGCCGCCTCCGCCTTCCTCCCCTGGACCTGGGCCTCCTCCTTCCCCGGCGACCTCACCCTCTACGGCTACCCCGCCGGCCTCCAGTGGCTCGCCCTCACCGGCGGCGCCCTCACCCTCCTGCTGCTGCTCGCCGGCCAGGGCGTCCCCGGCCTGCGCTGGATCGCCCCCAACCGCAGCAACAACGCCGTCCTGTACGCCGCCGCCGGCACCGCCGCGGTCTGCGTCTACGCCGTCACCGCCATCTCCCTCGACCTCGGCGGCCTCGCCAACCTCGACCCCGGCGGCTGGATGGCCGGCGTCGGCTCCCTGCTCGCCGTGGCCGGCAGCCTCGCCCTCCCGCTCGACCGGCGCACCAAGGTGCCGCTGCGGATCGTCGCCTGGAAGCTCTTCCTGATCCTCCCGGTCGCCGTGATCGTCTACGTCGCCGCCGACCAGACCATCCCGGCGGACCACCCGGTCGCCCCCGTCGTGACCATGCTCGCCTCCGGCGGCATCCTCGCCGGCGCGGCCGTCCTCCTCCTCCAGCTCGGCCACGCGCTCAACAGCTGGCTGCGCCTGGGCAAGATCGAGCGCTCCCTGCCGGCCGCCCGCGAGCTGCCCTCCTGGCTGGAGATCCTGCTCATCGTGGTCGCGTTCGGCCTCGGCCTGTTCGCCGTCACCTTCGGCATCGACACCGAGTACGGCGAGCTGTTCATCGGCTACCTGCTGCTGGCCGGCTTCGTGATCGCCGCGCTCTCCACCTCCGGCCTGCTGGCCCGGATCCGCGCGCTGACCGTCAAGTACCGCTCGGTCACCACCGGCGCCGCGTTCGCCGCCGCCGCGAGCTTCCCCTTCACCCAGACCAGCGACCAGTACACCTCGGTCGCCACCAACATCCTGATCTTCGCCACCGTCGCCCTCGGCCTCAACATCGTCGTCGGCCTCGCCGGTCTGCTCGACCTCGGCTACGTCGCCTTCCTCGGCGTCGGCGCCTACGCCGCCGCCCTGGTCTCCGGCTCGCCCGCCTCGCCGATCCAGGTCCAGTTCCCCTTCTGGGCCGCGATCCTGACCGGCGCCGTGGTGTCGATGATCTTCGGTGTGCTGATCGGCGCCCCCACCCTGCGGCTGCGCGGCGACTACCTCGCCATCGTCACCCTGGGCTTCGGCGAGATCTTCCGCATCACCATGCTCAACCTCAACGGCAAGACCGGCCCCGACCTCACCAACGGCTCCAACGGCATCCCGCGCATCCCCGACCTGGAGATCCTCGGCTTCAACCTCGGCCAGAAGCACACCGTGCTCGGCGTCGAACTCGGCCGCTTCTCCAACTACTACCTGCTGATGCTGCTGGTCACCGCCCTCGTGGTGCTGGTCTTCGCCCGCGTCGGCAACTCCCGCATCGGCCGCGCCTGGGTCGCCATCCGCGAGGACGAGACCGCCGCCGAGGCCATGGGCATCAACGGCTTCCGCCTCAAGCTCCTCGCCTTCGCCCTCGGCGCCTGCCTCGCCGGCCTCGCCGGCACCATCCAGGCCCACGTCAGCTACACGGTCACCCCCGACCAGTACACCTTCGCCGAGGCCCTGCCGCCCAACTCCGCCTTCCTGCTCGCCGCCGTCATCCTCGGCGGCATGGGCACCATCAGCGGCCCGCTGGCCGGCGCCACCCTCCTCTTCCTCATCCCGAAGAAGCTCGAGTTCCTCGCCGACTACCAGCTCCTCGCCTTCGGCATCACCCTCATGATCCTCATGCGGGTCCGCCCCGAGGGCCTCATCCCCAACCGCCGGCAGCAGCTGGAGTTCCACGAGGCCGCCATCCCGGCCCAGACCTCCACCGACTCCGCCGCCCTCACCAAGGCAGGGGCGTGACCCGCCACATGACCACCACCACCGCCCCCGCCCCCGCGCGCACCCCGCTGCTGGACGTCTCCGGCGTGACCATGCGCTTCGGCGGCCTCACCGCCGTCAACGACGTGTCCCTGACCGTCGGCGAAGGCGAGATCATCGGTCTCATCGGCCCCAACGGCGCCGGCAAGACCACCTTCTTCAACTGCCTCACCGGCCTCTACGTCCCCACCGAGGGCAAGGTCAGCTACAAGGGCACCGTCCTCCCGCCCAAGCCCCACCTGGTCACCCAGGCCGGCATCGCCCGGACCTTCCAGAACATCCGGCTCTTCGCCAACATGACCGTCCTGGAGAACGTCCTCGTCGGCCGGCACACCCGCACCAAGGAAGGGCTCCTCGCGGCCATCCTGCGCGGCCCCTCCTACCACCGCGCCGAGGCCGAGAGCCGCGCCAAGGCCATGGAACTCCTGGAGTTCACCGGCCTCGCGGACAAGGCCGAGCACCTCGCCCGCAACCTCCCGTACGGCGAGCAGCGCAAGCTGGAGATCGCCCGCGCCCTGGCCTCCGACCCCGGCCTGCTGCTCCTCGACGAGCCCACCGCCGGCATGAACCCCCAGGAGACCCGCGCCGCCGAGGAACTCGTCTTCGCCATCCGCGACCGCGGCATCGCCATCCTCGTCATCGAGCACGACATGCGCTTCATCTTCAACCTCTGCGACCGCACCGCGGTACTCGTCCAGGGCAAGAAGATCGTCGAGGGCGACCGCGAGACGGTCCAGAACGACGAGCGCGTCATCACCGCCTACCTCGGCGCCCCGCTCGAAGGCACCACCGCAGCTACGGAGACCGAGCAGTGACCGCACTCCTTGAGGTCGAGGACCTCCGCGTCGCCTACGGCAAGATCGAAGCCGTCAAGGGCATCAGCTTCACCGTCAACCAGGGTGAGGTGACCACCCTCATCGGCACCAACGGCGCGGGCAAGACCACCACCCTGCGCACCCTCTCCGGTCTGCTCAAGCCCCTCGGCGGCAAGATCACCTTCGACGGGCAGCCGCTCGACACCGTCCCCGCGCACAAGATCGTCTCGCTGGGCCTCGCCCACTCCCCCGAGGGCCGGCACATCTTCCCGCGCATGACCATCGAGGAGAACCTCCTCCTCGGCGCCTTCCTGCGCAGCGACACCGCCGGCATCGCCGCCGACGTGGAGCGGGCCTACACCCTCTTCCCCATCCTCGGCGAACGCCGCAAGCAGGCCGCCGGCACCCTCTCGGGCGGCGAGCAGCAGATGCTCGCCATGGGACGCGCCCTGATGTCCCAGCCCAAGCTGCTCATGCTCGACGAGCCCTCCATGGGCCTGTCGCCGCTCATGATGCAGAAGATCATGGCGACCATCGTCGAGCTCAAGGCCTCCGGCATGACCATCCTGCTCGTCGAGCAGAACGCCCAGGCGGCGCTCTCGCTCTCCGACCAGGGGTACGTCATGGAGACCGGCCGCATCGTCCTCCAGGGCACCGGCGCCGACCTCCTCCACGACGAGTCCGTCCGCAAGGCCTACCTCGGCGAGGACTGAGCACCCACCGGGTAACGCGAAGGGCCCGGCAGCTGATCGCTGCCGGGCCCTTCGCCGTACCCGCGGACTACTCGCCCTTGGCCTCCTCGGCCTTCTTGCGGTCCTGGGCCTCGCCCTCCTCGATCACGGCCTCCGCGACCGCGGCCATCGTCATCCGACGGTCCATCGAGGTCTTCTGGATCCACCGGAACGCCGCCGGCTCGTTCAGCCCGAACTTCGTCTGCAGCACCGACTTCGCCCGGTCCACCAGCTTGCGGGTCTCCAGCCGCTGCGAGAGGTCCGCGATCTCCAGCTCCAGCGCCCGCATCTCGGTGTACCGCGACACCGCCATCTCGATCGCCGGCACCAGGTCGCTCTTGCTGAACGGCTTCACGATGTACGCCATCGCGCCCGCGTCCCGCGCCCGGTCCACCAGCTCCCGCTGCGAGAACGCCGTCAGCATCAGCACCGGCGCCAGGTTCGCCTCGTGGATCCGCTCGGCCGCCGACAGGCCGTCCAGCACCGGCATCTTCACGTCGAGGATCGCCAGGTCCGGCCGCAGCTCCTCGACCAGCTTCACCGCCGTCTCGCCGTCCCCGGCCTCGCCGACGACGGTGTAACCCTCCTCTTCGAGCATCTCCTTCAGATCGAGACGGATCAGCGCCTCGTCCTCGGCGATCACGATCCGGGTGATCTGGGGCGATTCGGTCTCAAGCGGCTCGGGCTGCTCGTCGGCGGTGCTCACGGGGCTCCTCGTTCCGGCGGGGGGAGTGCAATAAACGAGGGTACCTAGGAGCGGCCATCAGGTCACAGCCGGTATGCTCTGTCGAGACTAACCCGGCCGGGTTGGTGGAACGGCATACACGGATGTCTCAAACACATCTGCCCGAGAGGGCTTGCGGGTTCGAATCCCGCACCCGGCACCCAGATTTACCTTGAATTCCCAGGAAAAGGGAAGTTCATCACATCCGGTGATCCGCATCGGAATCCCTGACCATTCTTCCGGGCCCCACCGATGCTGGGCCGCATGACCACCCGAACGGTTCGCGAGCAGGCCGTCCAACTGCTCCGCAACGGGGCCAGGAACGCGGACGTCGCACGCCGCCTGAGCGTCCCCGCCGGCACGATCTCCTGGTGGAAGCACCAGGATCTGGCCAAACACGGCACGCTCCCCGGCCGCAAGCGCTCCACCTGCCCTCATTGCTACGGCAGCGCGCTCGATCGCCCGGCCTACGCGTATCTGCTCGGCCTCTACCTCGGCGACGGCCACATCACGCAGCCCCGGCAGCACCGCACGTTGAGCCTCTTCATCACCTGTGACAACAACTGGCCCGGGATCATGGACTCCGTCGAACAGGCCATGCGCTCCGTGTTCCCGAACAACAAGCCCTGCCGAGTCCGCCGGACGGGGTGCCACGACGTCAAGCTCTACTCGAACCACCTCCTCTGCCACTTCCCGCAGCACGGCCCCGGGAAGAAGCACGAGCGGACCATAGCCCTGGAGCCCTGGCAGCGGGAGATCGTTGAAGCGCACCCGTGGGAGTTCCTGCGCGGGCTGATCCATTCCGACGGCTGCCGTATCACCAACTGGGCGACGCGGACGGTCAACGGCGTCGTCCGCCGGTACGAGTACCCGCGGTACTTCTTCACCAACACGTCGACCGACATCACACGCCTGCTGACCGACACCCTCGATGCGGTGGGTGTCGCGTGGAAGGCGTCCGTACCGCGCCCGACCGGCCAGGTGAACGTCTCCATCGCCCGCAAGGCGTCCGTCGCCCTGATGGACACCCACATCGGCCCGAAGTGGTGAGGCGGACGACTCAGCCCGCCCGCTCCAGCGGCTCCATTTCGACGGTCAGCCTCATCTTCAGGGCCAGTGCCAGTCGTTCGAGAACGATGATGGTCGGCATCGTTCCGCCGGCCTCGAAGCGGGCCACGGCGGGCTGCTGCATTCCGGCGGCCGTGGCCAGCTGGGCCTGTGTCATGCCGAGGGCCTCGCGGCGGAGCCGGACGGTCTCGCCCAGTTCGAACCTGATCCGGGCCGCCTCGTACTCCGCGCCGGCGCCCGGGCGGCTCAGGATCTCCTCCCGCAGGGACCGCCACGACGTGCGCTCCGTCATGCCTTCCACTCCTCCTCCTCATCGGCGGTCCGCGGCGAACGGGCGGCGTTCCCCCACAGGGGGAAGCCGCCCGCGGACACCCGCGCGATCGTCGGTCAGTTGTCCAGTTGGCCGACGTGGTGGACGCGGACCAGGTTGGTGGAGCCGGCGAGGCCGGGTGGGGAGCCGGCGGTGATGACGACGATGTCGCCCTTCTCGCAGCGACCGAGGGAGAGCAGGGCGGCGTCGACCTGCTCGACCATCTCGTCGGTGGTGGGGGCGAAGGGGCCGAGGAAGGTCTCGACGCCCCAGGTGAGGGCGAGTTGGCTGCGGACGGCCGGTTCGTAGGTGAAGGCCAGCACCGGGATGGGCGAGCGGTAGCGGGTGAGGCGGCGGGCGGTGTCGCCGGACTGGGTGAAGGCGACGAGGTACTTGGCGCCCAGGAAGTCGCCGATCTCGGCCGCCGCGCGGGCGACCGCGCCGCCCTGGGTGCGGGGCTTGTTGCTCGGGGTGAGCGGGGGCAGGCCGGCGGCGAGGACGTCGGTCTCGGCGGCCTCGATGATGCGGCCCATGGTGCGGACCGTCTCGACGGGGTACTTGCCGACCGAGGTCTCGCCGGAGAGCATCACGGCGTCGGTGCCGTCGAGGACGGCGTTGGCGACGTCGGAGGCCTCGGCGCGGGTGGGCCGGGAGGCGTTGATCATCGAGTCGAGCATCTGGGTGGCGACGATGACCGGCTTGGCGTTGCGCTTGGCCAGCTTGATCGCCCGCTTCTGGACCATCGGGACCTGCTCCAGGGGCATCTCCACCCCGAGGTCGCCGCGGGCCACCATGACGCCGTCGAAGGCGTCGACGATGGAGGTCAGGTTCTCCACCGCCTGCGGCTTCTCGATCTTGGCGATGACCGGGAGGAAGCGGCCCTCCTCGGCCATGATCCGGTGGACGTCCTCGATGTCGCCGCCGGTGCGGACGAAGGAGAGCGCGACCAGGTCGGCGCCGGTCCGCAGGCCCCAGCGCAGGTCGGCGACGTCCTTGTCGCTGAGCGCGGGCACGGAGACGGCGACGCCGGGGAGGTTGAGGCCCTTGTGGTCGGAGACCAGGCCGCCCTCGACGACGGTGCAGCGGACCCGGGGTCCGTCGACGTCGGTGACCTCCAGGCAGACCCGGCCGTCGTCGACGAGGATGCGCTCGCCGGGGGTGACGTCCCCGGCCAGGCCCTTGTAGGTGGTGCCGCAGATGTCCTTGTCCCCCACGACGCCGTCGTCGGTGGAGATGGTGAACTCGTCGCCGCGTTCGAGAAGTACAGGGCCCTCGGCGAAGGTGTCGAGCCGGATCTTCGGGCCTTGAAGGTCGATCAGGACGCCCACGCTCCGGCCGGTCTCGTCGGAGGCCTTGCGGACCCGGCGGTACCGTTCCTCGTGCTCGATGTGGGAGCCGTGGCTCAGGTTGAATCGGGCGATGTCCATCCCCGCGTCGACCAGGGCCTTGATCTGGTCGTACGAGTCGGTGGCTGGCCCGAGGGTACAGACGATTTTTGCTCGGCGCATAGTGCTGAGCGTAGGCATTACCGGCGCGTAACGACGATGTTCCTCCGGACAGCGGGATGACCTTTGCCGGACGCCGAGTTGAATAATCTGACACATCCTCGGTCCGGTGTGCGAAGGGCCCCCGGAGCGCGCCCGCCGATGCGATTCCGTGAAGGGGTGTTAACCCCTGATTCACCGCTGATTCGACTCCCGCTCCCTGCCCGGCGGGACGCTCGTCACCCGGGTTCGACGGCGGACAGCCGGTCGCCGCCCCGGGGACCGATGAGCGGACGAGGGGGAAACGTTCGGCATGAAGCGTGCGTTCGGGGTGCTGGCGGCACTCCTGCTGATCGGCGGGGTGGCGTTCGCCCTGCTGCGTCCCGTGGGGGGCGATGACAAGCCCGAGACCATCAAGGTCACCGGCCTGATCGGCTCGGAGAAGCGCGAGTTCTTCGCCGATCCCGCCGTGATCGCCGAGTTGAGGCAGCAGGGCCTGGAGGTCACGGTGGAGAGCACCGGCTCCTGGCTGATGGGCTCGACCGATCTGAAGAAGTACGACTTCGCGTTCCCGGCCAGCTCCTCCCCCGCCGAGGGCATCAAGAAGTCGAACGGCGTCACCGGCGAGCAGGTGCGGCCGTTCTACTCGCCCCTCGTCATGGTGGCGCACAGACAGGTGGCGGAGGTGCTGAAGAAGAACGGCCTCGCCGAGGTGTCCAAGTCCGACGTCTGGACGTTCAAGATGGACGCCTACGTCCAGGCGGTGCGGGAGAAGCGCACCTGGGAGCAGCTGACCGGCTCGGCCGGCCACCGGGAGCTGTCCGGGCGGCTGTTCGTCACCACGACCGATCCGGACGACTCCTCCTCGGGTGCGCTCTACCTGGCGCTGGTCTCGTACCTGGCCAACGGGCGCCAGGTGGTGTCCGACGACGCGGGGGTGCAGCGGGTGAAGGACCTGGTGAAGGGTGTGGTGGAGGTGCAGGGCGGCCAGCGGTCCAGCAGTGAGGGGCCGTTCACGGACTTCGTGTCGGGGGTGGGCAGCCCGCTGGTGCTGGCGTACGAGTCGCAGGTGGCGTCGCTGACGGCCAAGGGCGGGGTGGCCAAGGGCGGTTCGGCCGGGGACATGGTGATGCTGTACCCGGATGTGACGGTCTCCAGTGACCACACGGTGGTGGCGCGGACGGACGGTGGCCGCAAGCTCGCCGAACTGCTGCGCGACAACAAGACGTTGCGGGCGTTGGAGGCCAAGTACGGGTTCCGTCCGCAGGCCGATCCGGTGGCGCTGGAGCAGGTGGTGGCGGGCAAGGAGGGGCCGGTGTTCGCGCGGGACCTGTCGGCGGCGCAGGTGGTGCAGGCGCAGGTGCCGACGGTGGAGATGCTCGGCAAGCTGGTGAACACGGCGAAGGGCCGGTGACGGGGGTGGCGGGGATGACGAGGTCCGTTCGGGGATCCGGGCTGCGGCTGCTGGCGGCGGGGCTGGCGCTGCTGACGGCGGTGGCCTGCACCTCGGACGGCGGCGGCACGACGCCGCGGCCGAGCGACCCGCCGGCGACGACCGCGCAGGCGGGTGTGCTGCGGGTCCTGGCCGGCAGTGAACTGCAGGACATGGCACCGGTGTTGGAGGAGGCCCAGAAGGCCACCGGGGTGACCGTGCAGTTCGCCTGGACGGGTTCGCTGGACGGCGCGGACGCGGTGTCCACGGGCAAGGCGGACGGCCGGTACGACGCGGTGTGGTTCCCGTCGAACAAGTACCTGCGGCTGGACGAGGCGGGCAGGCCCAGGCTGCTGTCGGAGACGCCGATCGCGGTGTCGCCGGTGGCGGTGGGCGTGCGCTCCTCGACGCTGGGCGAGTTGGGCTGGGGCGACGGTTCCAAGGTGACCTGGGCGCAGCTCGCCGAGGCGGCCTCGGCGGGCCGGCTGTCGTACGGGATGGCGGACCCGTCGCGGTCCAACTCGGGCTTCTCGGCGCTGGTGGCGGTGGCCTCGGCGTTCTCGGGGGCGAATTCGGCGCTGACCTCGGAGGACGTGCAGAAGGCCTCGCCCTCGCTGAAGAAGTTCTTCACCGGGCAGAAGCTGACCTCGGGTTCCTCGGGGTGGCTGGCGCAGGCGTACACCCGGGCGGAGTCCGGGAAGGTCGGGGCGCTGGTGAACTACGAGTCGGTGCTGCTGTCCTTGAACAAGACCTTGCCGGCGGACCAGCGGCTGACGGTGGTGCGGCCGGTGGACGGGGTGGTGTCGGCGGACTACCCGCTGACGCTGCTGAGCTCCTCGGCGCAGCGGGAGCGGGAGTCGTTCCAGCGGCTGACGGCGTACCTGTTGAAGGACGACGTGCAGCGCCGGATCTCGGAGTTGACGCTGCGTCGTCCGGTGACGGCGGGGGCGGTCTCGGCGCCGGGGCTGGCGACGGACCGGTTGCGGGAGCTGCCGTTCCCGGGGACGCGGGCGATCGCGGACGGGCTGCTGGCCTCGTACCAGAACGAGCTGCGGCGTCCGTCGCGGACGGTGTACGTGCTGGACACCTCGGGTTCGATGCGGGACGGGGGGCGGCTGAACGCGCTGAAGTCGGCGATGGGCCGGTTGACGGGGACGGACGACACCCGGGGGGTGCGGCGGTTCCGGGACCGGGAGGAGGTCACGCTGGTCTCCTTCGCGTCGCGGGTGAAGTCGACGAAGACGCACGCGGTGCCGGCGGCGGGTGCGCAGCCGGGTCCGCAGGCGACGCTGGCGGCGATCAACGCGGATGTGCAGGCGTTGTCGGCGGACGGCGGGACGGCGGTGTACAGCTCGCTCCAGGAGGCGTACCGGGTGATCGAGCGGCAGCAGGCGGCGGCCGGTGACGACCGGTTCACCTCGATCGTGCTGATGACGGACGGGGAGAGCAACGAGGGCGCGACGGACGCGGACTTCAAGAAGTTCCACCAGGGGCTGTCGCCGGCGCTGCGGTCGGTGCCGGTGTTCCCGATCCTGTTCGGGGACGCGGCGAAGGGGCAGTTGTCGGGCATCGCGGAGCTGACCGGGGGGAAGCTCTTCGACGGGACGGGTTCGCTGGACGGGGCGTTCGAGGAGATCCGTGGCTACCAGTAGGCCGGACGGCGGGGCGGGGGGCGCGGCGGGGGCCGGGCCTGGGTCGCCGGTGCCCGGGGGGTCGCGTTCGCGGGTGCTGGCGTACCTGGAGTCGGGGCGGAACCTGGCGGGCTGCGGCGGGGGCGCGGTCGGGCTGGCCCTGCACTTCGCGGGGCTGGGCGGCACCTGGTGGCCGGGCATGGTGGCGGCGCTGTACGGCGCGGGGGTGCTGCTGTGGCCCGGAGGGTCGAAGCCGTCGAAGGGGGCGGAGGCGGAGACAGGCCGGGTGTCCGGGGCTCCCGGGGCGGTGCCGGTGACGGTGCCCGGGCCGGTCGTGGTGCCCGGGCCGGTGACGGTGCCCGGGCCGGTGGCGGCTCCGGAGCCGCCCGTGAAGGTGCCGGAGCGGCCCGCGAAGGTGCCGGCGCCGGAGCCCGCGCGGTCCACGGCCGTCCGTACCCCGGCGCGGTCGGCGGCCGATCTGTCGGCGGAGGTGGACGCGCTGATCGCGGCGCTGTCGAGTGTCCCGTTGCCGCCGTCGCCGGCGTTGGAGGGGCTGCTGGACCGGCTGCGGGACACCCCGGCGGACCACGCCGAGGCGCGGCGGATCCTGAGCCGGCGGCTGCCGGTGGCGGTGGACGGCTACCTGCGGGCCCGCACCTGGCGGCCGTGGGCGCCGGGTGAGCCGGATCCGGCGGTGGTGCTGGACCGCGAGGTGGAGCGGATGGCGGCGGTGCTGGCCGCCTGAGGTCGGCCGGGCCGCGTACGGGGAGCGGGCCGGGGTGCGTGGACGCGCCCCGGCCCGCTGTCGTACGTCCTCGGGTGCGTCGGGGTCCGGTGAACGTGCGGGCCGGGTTGCCCGAACGGGCAGTGGGCTCGGCCCGGGGTGCGGGCCGCGCGTCCCTGGCCGGTGGTGGGCGGGGCGGGGAGGCTGTGGCCCGGCGGCGGCGTCGGCCGCGCCGGAGAGGACCCGACCCGGTGAGTGTGAGCGAGACCCCTGCCCGTCCGGCCCGTGGGAACTGCGGCGAGTGCGGGGCCGTGGCCTCGGGCGAGCGTACGTTCTGCGAGGAGTGCGGAGCGTTCCTGAGGTGGGTCGGGCAGGAGGAGCCGGCCGTCGCGACCGGCCCGGTCCGGGCCGCCGACCGAGCCGCCGACGGGGGCGGGAAGGGCGCGGACGGCAGGGCCGGGGACGCGAAGGGCGGCGCCGGGAAGCCCGCCGCCGAGCCGTCGCCCGTGCCTCCGGCCGTCCCGACCGCCCCCACCGTCCCCGTCGCGCCCGCCGCCGATCCGGAGACCGCCGAGCTGCCCCCGGTGGCCGAGCCCGGCTCGCCCCGGGTGCCGGCCGAGGTGCTGGCCGCCGAGCGGGCGCACGCGATGGTGGTGCCGGTGCCGGAGGCCCCGGCACCCCCGGCGGCGGATCCGGCGGTGGCGCCGGTCCTGCCGGGGCGGCCGGAGGAGTCCCGTCCGCGGGTGCGGGCGACGGTGGGCGGGGAGGCGCAGGGCGGGCCGGAGTGCCCGTGGTGCGGCGCCGGCAATCCGCCGGGGCGGCGGTTCTGCCGCCGCTGCGGCGCCCGCTTCGACGCGACGGCCGGGGACGGCCCGGTGGCGCTGCCGTGGTGGCGCCGGCTGCTGGGCGGCCGGGACGGGGAGCAGCCGTGGGCGGGCCAGCGGCCGCGGCTGCGGCGCGGCCCGGCCCGGGCGGTGCGGCTGGCGGTGACGGCGGCGGTGCTGGTGCTGGCCCTGGTGGCCGCGATGGTGTGGACCGGGCCGGCGGTGGACGCGGTGACCGATCACTTCGCGGACCGGGTGCCGGTCGACCCGGTGCGGATGACCGCCTCGCGCTCGTACGACACGCACGGGCCGGAGCTGACCCTGGACAAGGTGTCCAACTCCTGGTGGGGCAGCGGGATCGAGGGGGACGGCGCCGGGGAGTGGCTGGAGGCGGAGTTCGGCCGGCCGGTGCGGCTGCTGGACCTGATGATCACCCCGGGCGCGGCCGCCGACCCGGCGCAGCAGCTGGCCCAGGCCCGGCCGCGCGGTCTGGAGCTGCTGCTCACCGACGCGGACGGGGACACCGAGACCCGTACGGTCGAGCTGAGCGGGGACGGCCCGCAGCGGGTGCGGCTGCGGGCCGGGCGGGTGACCAAGGTGCGGCTGGTGGTGCGCAGCGCGTACGGGGTGGCGCCGGGCAAGCAGGTGGCGGTGGCGGAGGTCGAGTTCTTCGGCCGCAAGAGCTAGGGCGGGGGGCGGGTCGTGATCCACGAGGTGGACGAGGCGCTGCTGGCGCTGCTGCGGGACGACGTCCTCGGCCCGACGGGGGTGGAGGTGCTGTTCGACGCGCCGACCCGGGAGTGGGCGGCGCGGCGCAACGCGCCGACGGTCAACCTCTTCCTGTACGACATCCGGGAGGACGTCGGGCGGCGTGAGCAGGGCCGGCGGCGTGAGGTGCGGGAGGCGGGGCCGGAGCGTGGCGGGACGCTGGTGGAGCACGAGCCGCCGCGCTGGTTCGCGCTCTCGTACCTGCTGACGGCGTGGACCAAGCGGCCGCAGGACGAGCACCGGTTGCTGTCGGTGCTGCTGGCGGGCCTGCTGGGGCGGGCGGCGCTGGAGCCGGAGCGGCTGACGGGGGCGCTGGCGGAGCTGGGGCTGGCGCTGCCGTACACGGTGGCGATGCCGCCGGAGGAACGGCGGGCGCTGGCGGACGTGTGGTCGGCGCTGGGCGGGGAGTTGAAGCCCTCGCTGGACCTGGTGGTGACGGCGCCGGTGGCGGGGGTGCGACGGGTGCCGTCCGCGCTGGTCACGGATGCGCTGGTGCTGGACGTGGACGGCGGCGGCGGGGCCAGGGAGGTGCGGCGGCCGCGGTTCGAGGACGAGCCGCCGGCCCAGGTGCGGCCGGCGCGGCCGGTGGGGGTGCGCCGGGCGCGGGACGGCGGGACGGGCCGGCCGGGCGGGATCCGCCGGTGAGCGCGGCGCGGGAGTTGCGGGCGCGGCTGGCCGGGGTGGAGAAGCGGGTCCGGCTGGCGGTGGAGCGGCGGCGGGCGTCGGAGCCGGGTCCGGAGGATCCGTTCCTGGGGATGCACGTGTCCCCGGAGGCCGCGTGGCGGCTGCTGGAGCGGCGGGCTCCGGACGCGGCGGAGCCGTTCGACGGCGCCGAGCCGTCGGAGGGCGAGGAGCCGTTCGGGGAGGCCGGAGGGGGCGAGGGCACGGGAGCGGCCGAGGGTCCCTGCCCGGTGCTGGACGTGCTCGCGGAGCGTTTCGGACTCTCCTTGCTGGACGTCGGGTTGCTGCTGGTGGCGGTGCTGCCGGACGCCGACCGGCGGTTCGAGCAGCTGTACGGATTCCTCAACGACGACGTCGGCCGGCGCCGGGCCACCGCCGGACTCGCCTTCGAGCTGCTCGGCCTGTCGTCGCTGGATCCGCGGGCGCGGGCCCGGCTGGCGGCCGGCTCGCCGCTGGTCGGCGGCGGGCTGCTGCTCGTGGAGGAGCCCGAACGGCCGTTCCTCGGAAGGTCGTTGCGGGTGCCGGACCGGATCACCGCGCATCTGCTCGGTGACGACTCCCCCGACGCGGCCCTGCACGGGCTGCTGGCCCCCGCGCCGCGCCCGCCGGCGGACGGGGGGCCGGCCGCGGAGCCCGTACCCGCGCTGGCCGCGGCCCTGGGGGCGGGCGTGCGGCTGGTCCATCTGCGTGAGCGGGCCGGCGGGTCGGCGACGGCCACCGGCCTCGCCGCGCTGGCGGCCGCGGGGATGGGCGGGTGGCGGCTGGACCTGGCCGCGCTGGCGGCGGCCGCCGATCCGGCGGGGGCGCTGCCGCTGGTCGCCCGGGAGGTGCGACTGTCCGGCGG
Source organism: Kitasatospora sp. NPDC004240 (assembly GCF_053603215.1). Classification (NCBI taxonomy): domain Bacteria; kingdom Bacillati; phylum Actinomycetota; class Actinomycetes; order Kitasatosporales; family Streptomycetaceae; genus Kitasatospora; species Kitasatospora sp. NPDC004240. The sequence goes on from NZ_JBSGFD010000155.1 coordinate 17,520, forward strand.
CGGTCTGCTGGCCGGCCCGGTCGAGGCCCTGGAGGGTCCTGAACTGCGGCGTCTGATCGGCGGGTTGGCGCGGCTTCCGGTGCCGGTCCTGCTGGCCGGTACGGGCGGCTGGGACCCGCTGTGGTCCGAGCACAGCCCGCTGACGGTGGCCGCCGGCGCGTTCACTCCGGCCGACCGGGCCGCGTGGTTCCGCGCCGCCCTCGGTGACGCCCCGCTCGACCCCGGCCTCGACCTGGCGCACGCCCTGGCCCCGTACCACCTCGGCCCGGACGCGGTCGGCCGGGCGGCCGGGAGCGCCCGGCTGCGGGCCGGCCTGGAGTCGGCGCCGGTCGCCGCCCGGCACCTGACGGCGGGGGTGCGCGGGCAGAACGCGGCCGGGCTGGAGCGGCTGGCCCGGCGGATCGAGCCGGCCGTCGGGTGGGACGACCTGGTGCTGCCCCCGGCCACCCGGCGGGAGCTGGACGAGCTCGCGCTGCGCGCCCGCCACCGGGAGCGCGTGCTCGGCGACTGGCGGATGCGCCCGGGCGGCGGCCGCGGCCGGGGGGTGATGGCGCTGTTCGCCGGCGACTCGGGCACCGGGAAGACGATGTCGGCCGAAGTCGTCGCGGGCGAGCTGGGGTTGGACCTGTACGTGGTCGATCTCTCCACCGTGGTCGACAAGTTCGTCGGGGAGACGGAGAAGAACCTGGAGCGGATCTTCACCGAGGCCGCCGGCGTCAACGGCGTCCTGCTGTTCGACGAGGCGGACGCGGTCTTCGGCAAGCGCTCCGAGGTGAAGGACGCCCACGACCGCTACGCCAACATGGAGAGCGCCTACCTGCTCCAGCGGATGGAGTCCTTCGACGGCATCGCCGTGCTCACCACCAACCTGCGCGCCAACCTGGACGAGGCGTTCACCCGGCGGCTGGACGTGATCGTGGACTTCCCCGTCCCCGACACCGCCCACCGCGAGGCCCTGTGGGACCGCTGCCTCGGCCCGGTCCTCCCCCGGGCCGACGACCTCGACCTCGCGTTCTGCGCCCGCTTCGAGCTGGCCGGCGGCTCCATCCGCGCCTGTGTGGTGACCGCCGCCTACCTCGCCGCCGAGGCCGGCCGCCCGGTGACGACGGCCGACCTGGTGGCGGCGGTGGAGCGCGAGTACCGCAAGCTCGGCCGGCTGGTGCTCGCGGAGGAGTTCGCCCGGCACGGGTGAGGCCGGCCGGGGGAGGCCCGGCCGGCGGGGGTCGCCGCCTACAGGGCCGCGCGGATGGCCGCGAGCTCGCTGCGCAGGAAGGTGGTGCTGCTGGCGCCGTCCGGCGCGATCGTCGACAACATGCCGGTGAAGCTCCAGCCTTCCACCTCCCGCGTCTCGACCGCCGGGGCGGCCGTGGTCCGCGACGGGGCGGCCTTGCCACCCTTCTTGGCCTGCCGGGCGGCCTTCGCCGCCGACGTCTTGCCCGCCTTGCCGCTCGGGCCGCCGGCCGCGGGGGCGGCCGTCTCGGTCACCGGCACCGTCCCCTCCTCGCCTGCCAGGTCCGAACCGATGAAGAAGAGCGTCGTCTCGCCGGCCGTCACGTTCCCCAGCTTCACCTCGCCGGTCTCCACCTCCTCCGGCATGGTGACGTCGAGGTCCCCCTGCTTGAGGTAGAGCTCGAAGCAGGTCCGGACGATGGCGCCGAGGGTCCCCCGTACGATCGCCTCCACCTGGGCCGCGCCCGTTCCCGGGGCCCAGAAGTTGTTGACGGCCTTGGCCTGGCCGAAGTCGAAGTGCCGGAGGGTGTGCCGCTCGCAGATGTGGCGGATCGCGTTCCGGTTCACGCTCAGCGTGAGGCCGACGTACCGCTCACCGATCTTCTCGACGTGCGTCTCGGTCGCCACGGTGTCCGTGCCGCCTTCGTAGGCGTCGATGTCCTCGGCACTCTCCCGGTCGCGGCGGAACATCTCGACCCCCTCATCGGGGCCCGGGAAGTTCCGCAAGCCCTTGCGGTGGTGCTGGGTGTGGACATTGCCGTCCGTGTTGGTCACCTGCTCCGCCAGCCACTGCTCCTCGTCCGGCGCCGCGATCTGATCGGGCCCGTACCCCTTGGCCTTGTGCGCGGCGATGGCCGCCCGGAGGTGATCGGTCATCGCGGTCCAGTCCTCGCCCTCGGGCCCGTCGGGCTTGTCCCGCGCCGCCAACCAGACCCCCTCCAGGGCCTTCAGGCCGGCCGACACGTCGTCCAGCCTGCGGCCGCCGTTTCCGTCGGGGACGGTGTCCGGGTCGAAGAGCATGCCGGGGTCGCCCTGGGGGCTCGGCGGGCCGACGGCCAGGTTGACCCCCATGTTCCAGAGCAGGTACACGGTCTGGGGATTGGACTTCACGATCTCCTTGTCCACCGCCGTGCGGAAGATCCGGTTGAAGGCCTTCGCCTCGTCGACCCCGTTCTGCAGGGCGCGTTCGAGCGCCTCGCCGATGCCCACCAGACGTTCCTTCGAGATCTTGTGATGGAGTGCCGCGTCACCCCAGGAACCGGGCTTCGTGTGGGCCGCCTTCTGGTTGGTCGACACGGCGTGGGCCCAGTTGTTCTTGTCGAGATCGGCCCGCTGCACCGCCCCTTCGCCGGCCACCGAGGCCGCGTGGGCGCCGACGGTCTCCCGGGCGCCGGTCGCCTCGCGGTCGCCTCGGGCCTCGCGGGCGCCGGGCGCGGGGGCGCGCATCACCCGGGTCGCGTTGGCCTCCGCCTCACGCTCGAAACGGTCCGAGGGGTCGGAGATCCGCAGGCCCCCGCCGTCGTCCCGGCCCGCGACCGGGCCGCTGCGCTGCTGGATGACGTGCGTGAGCTCGTGCGCCAGCGTGTGCTTGTCCGCGCCGCCGGGGCCGAGCACCACGTGGCTCCCCGAGGTGTACGCGCGGGCGCCGATGCCGGCGGCGGAGGCGGCGGCATCGGCGCCCGTGTGCACCCGGACGTCGGAGAAGTCGGCTCCGAGCCTGCCCTCCATCTCCTGCCGCAGCGGTGCGTCCAGCGGCCGGCCCGAGGAACCCATACGCGGTCACCAGCCTCGCCACGTCCACCAGGTCGCCCGGCTCCGCCGGCTGTCCGGCGCGTGCGTGCACCATCTCTTCTCCCAAGTCGTCCTC
>NZ_JBSGFD010000156.1:0-20515 GCF_053603215.1 Kitasatospora sp. NPDC004240
AGACACACATGGCAGTGATCTTCACGGACAGGACGACGCAAAGATCACCACCAGTGGATCAAGCCATGAAGTTGATCAATTACCCAACACTTTCTAAGGCGTGTCCGAGGACCCGGCGGGCCCCACCGCCCTGAGCAAGCGCTCCACGATCGCCTCCGCGCCGGCCCGGCCCCAGAGGATCGAGTAGTGATTGGTGTCCGGCACCGGGGAGGCCGAGAGCACCCGGCCCGGGTCGAGACCGGCCGCGGCGATCCGCTTCGCGTCGTACAGGCCCTGCGGCTCGTCGAGCAGCCCGCGCTCCGCCCACAGGAACTCGCCCGGGCAGGGCAACCGGTGCACGGCGGCGGCCGCGTCCTCGTCGAGCAGCACCTGGGCGCCGTCGACGCGGACCGCCTCCAGGACGCAGGAGGAGCGCAGCTCGGGCTCCTCCCCCACGAGGTCACGCTGGGTGTAGGCGTCGATCCCGTCGGACCAGTCGGTACCGAAGGCCGGGTGCCGCTGCCAGAAGGCCCGGTAGGCCTGCCGATCCGGGAACGTCATCGAGAGCCGGGCGAGCGCCGGGCCGAGCACGGCGGCCAGCGCATCCTCCTCGCCCACCCCTGCGGGCAGCGGGAAGCTGACGGCCCCGTCCACCAGGACGACCCGGCGGACGAGTCCGGGATGGCGGACCGCGGCCAGGGCGGTGACCCAGGCACCCATGGAGTGCCCGACGACGACCGTCGGCCCGAGACCGAGCGCGGTGATGACCGCGGCGACGTCGTCCGCGTGCCGGACCAGGCCGTAGGGGCCGGCCACCGTGCGGCTCGCACCGCGGCCCCGGAGGTCGGGGGCGAGCAGGGTGGCCCGGCCGGCGAGCGTCCGGGCCACCTCGTACCAGGCGAGCCCGTTGGCGGTGATGCCGTGCACCGCCAGGATCGTCGGGGCGTCCGGCACGGTGGCGGGCCAGCGGAGGAGCGTCAGGTCCCCGCCCGGTACCGGGACCGTCGATTCCTCGGGTTGCGGCGGTGACTGGCTCACGCGGGGCTACCTCCTGTCGGACGGGCACGACGGGCGCCGGATCGGCCGGCGGCCCCGGGGGAACGGGTGGAGCGGGCGGCCCGAACGCGGGCCGGCAGTCCGGCGAGGCCGCCGGGGAGCAGGTGGACGACGGCGACGAAGAGGCCGCCCAGCAGGAACAGCGGCTGGGAGAGCGGTACGCGCAGGACGGCGGGGAGGTCCGCGACGGCCTCCGAGTTGGCGAGGTCACCGAGTCGGTGACCGGCCCAGGTGTAGATGACGCCGCCGAGCAGCGGCCCCCAGCGGGTGCCCGACCCGCCGAGGACCACCATGACCAGCAGGGCGAGCGTGGCGTCGGAGGTGGCGGCCTGGGGCGTGGCGCCGCCGGTCAGCAGGAGGTGGACCACCCCGCCGACACCGGCGAGGCCTCCGGCGAGGACGAAGGCGATCAGCTTGTAGCCGTAGGGACGGAGTCCGAGCACCTCCACCCGGCGCTCGTTCTCCCTGATGCCCTCCCAGACCCGGCCGGTGGGCGAGCTGACGGCCCAGTGGACGGCGGCCAGCGTGAGGACGAGGTAGCCGACGGCGATCCAGTAGAGGTTGGCGGTGTTCTCGATGCCGAGGAGGGCGGCCGGCAACCGCTCGGCCGGGGCGGAACGCCCCTCCTCACCGCCGGTGATGCCGCCGGGGTTGCGTTGGACGAGGATCGAGCCGGCCTGGGCGAAGGCGAGCGTGACCATGGAGAAGCCGATGCCGGTGACGCGCAGGCTGACCGAGCCCAGCAGCAGGGCCAGCGCCACCGAGCAGGCGACGCCGAGGACGGCCGCCGCCACGAAGGGGAGTTCGAGCTCCAGCATGGCGAGGTCCGTGGCGTACAGACCGGTCGCGAAGTAGAGGGCGTGACCGAAGGAGAGCAGTCCGGTGCGGCCGAGCAGCAGGTCGTACCCGGTGGCGAGCGCCCCGTAGAGCAGGCACAGGGCGATGAGCTGGAGACTTCCCGGGCTGCCGAGCGGACCGTCGAGCAGTCCCGGGACGGGAAGCGCACTGTATGGGGCGACAAGGAGCACGATCAGCGGAGCGATCGGCCACCAGCGTAGCGCTCGGTGCAGCAGTGTCGAGCCCTCGGTGACCGATTCACCTGTTCGAGGGATGGCGCCGCCGTCGGACCCTCGTTCAGAATGTCTCTCGGCAGGGCTGGTGTCAGTCCCCCCTGCCGAGGTGGTGGCGGTCGGACCGATCGCGGTGCCGGCGGCACCCGGGGTCGGAGTGGTGTCGGCGCTCACGCGAGCCTCCCGGTGAGTCCGCGGGGTCGTACGAGGAGCAGTACGGCCAGGAGGACGACGACCGACAGGTCGCCGAGTCCGGCAGCGGTGTAGTAGTTGGCGAACTGCTGGACGAGACCCACGCACACGGAGGCCACGGCGGCTCCGGTGACGGACCCCATGCCACCCATCACGACGACGACGAACGCGAAGATGAGCAGACCGGTCCCCTGTCCGGGGTTGACCGAACCGAAGTAAAGGCCGCCGAGGGCACCACCGAGTGCGGCGGCCGCCCCACCGATGGCGAAGACGAGGGTGAACGCCTTGCGGACGTCGACACCGAGCGCGGTGACCATGGCCCGGTCCTCCACGCCGGCCCGGACGATCAGCCCGTAGCGGGTACGGGCGAGGAACAACCGAAGAGCGAGCAGCAGCAGAACGGCCGCGGCCACGAGCACGAAGCGGTTGACCGGGACGGTCGCACCGAGCATGTGCCAGGTGCCCGAGAGCAGGGCCGGCTGCGGGAAGGGGCGGGCGTCGGCGCCCCACACACCCATCAGGAGAGCGGGCACGGCCAGGCCCACACCGACCGTCGCGAGGATCTGGTCCCGCGGGCGGCTGTAGAGCGGGCGGATCAGGAGGAGTTCGAGCAGGACGGCCGCGGCCGTCCCGACGACCGTGCCGAAGGGCACGGCGAGCCAGAAGGAGAGCCCGGCCTCGGTGCCGGCCCACCACGTCGCATAGGCGCCGACGGAGAGCAGGGCACCGTGCGCGAAGTTGAGCACGTCCATCAGACCGAAGATCAGGGACAGTCCGGAGGCGACCAGGAAGTACAACGCACCCAGTCCGAGTCCGGTACAGGTAAGGAGAACAATGGTGTCCATCAGGGGTTCACCTCCGAGGCGACGGCAGGGCCCGACGGGGCCGCGGCGGGGTCCGCCGGACCGGCACCGGCAGACGGCGGGACGGCCGCGGACCGGGCGGCCGACCGGTGACCCCCGACGCCCAGGAGGCGACGGGCGGCCTCCTCGTCGGCCAACAGCTCCGCGGTGTCGCCCCGGTGGGCGGTGCGGCCGTCGGCGAGTACCGCGCACGTCCCGGCCAGCCGGCGGACCAGGGCGAGGTTCTGCTCGACCAGGAGGACGGGCACGGCCTCGGCCGCTCGCGCCAGAACATCGGCCACCTCGGCAACGATCTTCGGCGCCAGGCCCTTGGTGGGCTCGTCGGCGATGATCAGCCGGTTCCGGTTGAGCAGCGTCCTGGCGATCGCCACCATCTGCTGCTGACCACCGGAGAGCGTTCCGGCCGGTTGGCCGGCCCGCCGGGCGAGCTCCGGGAACAGCTCATGCACCAGTTGGTACGCGGGCTCGGCCTCCCCGGCCCGCTCGGCGAGACGGAGGTTCTCCGCCACGGTCAGTCCCGCGAAGATCCCACGATCCTCGGGGGCGTACCCGATGCCCTGGCGAGCCACGAGATGCGTGGGCAGCACGGAGAGTTCGGTGCCCGCGAAGCGGACGCTGCCGGTACGCGGGACGAGTCCCATCACGGCCTTCACCGTGGTGGTCTTGCCCGCACCGTTGCGGCCGAGCAGCGCGGTCACCCCGGTCGGCGCGACATCGAGGTCGACCCCGTGCAGGATGTGCAGCCCCTCGATGACCACCCGGAGATCCCGTACCGAGAGGAGGGCCCCGGAAGCAGAAACATCCGATCCACCGGCGCCGGAGTCCTCGTCACGGCCGGCGGAGGCGGTCCCGACGAAAGGAGTGTCGTTCACAGCGCCTCACCCAGGTAGGCCTGTTGCACGGTGGCATCGGCCATGACCGACTCGGGCGTGTCGAGTGCCAGCAGCGTGCCGTGATGCATCACGGCCAGGCGGTCCGCGAGGCCGAGCAGGACATCCATGTGGTGCTCCACCATCAGTACGGTGCGGCCGAGGTCCCGGTGCACCGAGCGGATCAGCTCGGTGAGGGCGGGCACCTCCTCCGCGCTGACACCGGCCATCGGTTCGTCCAGCAGGATCAGCCGTGGGTCGGAGACCAGCAGGACGGCGAGTTCGAGCTTGCGCTTCTCCCCGTGCGAGAGCGCGGCCGCCAAGGTCCCGGCCCGGTGCGCCAGTTCGGTGCGCTCAAGGGTCTCGGCCACCTGGCCCGCGTAACGATCGGCGCGGCGCCAGATCCGGTACGAGGCCCGCGGCCCGGCCGCGGCCTGGGCGGCGAGCCGCACATGATCCGCAACCGTCATCCCGGGCCACAGGGAGGAGGTCTGAAAGGTCCGGCCCAGCCCACGGCGTGCCCTGGCGTGCACCGGCTCCGCCGTGACGTCGACACCGTCGAGCTCCAGCGATCCCCGGCCGGCCGGATGGATGCCCGAGATCAGATTGAACAGGGAGGTCTTGCCGGCGCCGTTGGGGCCGATGAAGGCGATGAACTCACCCTCCCCCACCGAGAAGGAGACATCCTCCACGATGGGGACACCACCCACCGACCAGCTGAGGCCGCGCAACCGCAACACCGGCGCCACCATGGCCGAGGCGGCGGAGGCGGCGGAGGCGGACGGGGAGACGGAGGCGGCAGAGGCAGCGGAGGCGGAAGCAGCTGAGACGGCGGAAGCGGACGGGGAGACGGGATCACGCATCCGGATCAGCCCGCCATCGGGGTGACCGGGGGCGCCACCTCGTCCGCGGTCAGCGTCTTCTCCACGGAGGGCCTGGCGGCCGCTCCGGTGCCCGTCAGCCGGACCTGGAACATCGGCTGGAGCAGGGCGTGGTCCTCGGCCCGGACCGTCGTCCGGCCCTTGACCCCGTCGAAGCTCCAGCCCTCCAGGGCCTTCACCAGGACCGAGGTGTCGTCGGCCGAGCCGTTGCCGGCCTCCAGGGCGTGCACGATCATCTGGGCGGCGGTGAAGCCGTCCGGGGTGAAGATGTCCGACCTGCCGCCGGCGGCGGTGACGGCCTCGTCCATCGCCTTCTCGACCGGGGTACCGGCGGCTCCGGCGAAGTAGTGGTTCAGGAAGGAGATCTTCTCGCCCGCCGGGCCGAACAGCGGGTAGGAGGCCGCGAGGTCGAGACCGGTGACGACCTTGGTCTGGGCGAACACGTCCTGCTGGCTCAGCGCCGTCCAGAGGGCCGACGCGCTGTCACCGGCCCAGGCGACGAACAGCAGGTCGGGCTTGGCGGTCCTGGCCTGGGTGGCGAACGGGGTGAGGTCGGTGGCGCTCGGCGGGGCGAGGACGGCGTCCACGGTGGCGCCCTGGGTGCCGAGCACCGCCTTCACGGCGGCCACGTTGGCCTGCCCGAACGCGCTGTCCTGAGCGAGCACGGTGACCTTCTTGCCCTTGGCGTCACCGATGAACGAGGCCGCGGTCCTGATGTCCTGGTAGGACTGGCGGCCGGAACGGAAGGTGTACTTGTTCAACCCGGTCGCCTTGTCGGCGGCCGCCGGCCCGCTGATGAAGAGCACCTTGTTCTGCGCGGCGATCGGGCCGACCTGGAGGGCCACGCCCGAGGCGGTGGATCCGGCCAGGATCTTGTGGCCCTTGCCGATGAGGTCCTTGGCAGCCGACACCGCCTTGGCCGGGTCACCCGCGTCGTCCTGCTCCTCGAACTCGATCCGGTGCCCGTTGACCGTGCCGGTGCCCTTGGTCGCGTAGTTCAGGCCGGCCTTGAAGCCCTCCAGGTACTGCTTGCCGTACGCGGCGAGCGGCCCGGTCCTGGAGTACACGAGGCCGACCTTGACCGAGCCCTTCGCACCCTTACCGCCGTCGGCCGACGAGGTTCCGGCGGTCCCGGCCTCGGCGCACCCGGCGGCGAGCAGCACGCACGCCGCGACGGCGGCCAGCCTGCGCGCGGATCCGCCGGATCCGCCGGATCCACTGGTTCCGCTGCGGCCGGCGGTGCCTGCGGGAGCGCCGGAGGCGGCCCTGGTCTGGGGTGTCGAGCTGCGCATGGTGACCGACTCCTGGGGGTGCTGCGGGGGTGGATGCCGGAACCGTAGGTGCGGTGCGGAGAGGGCGACATGTGCTCGAACGACGTATCAGCGCCACCGGTTGTGGGCGCGGGATCCATACCCCGGCCCCGGAGCCCCGGCCGGGGGCGCCCGGTGTGGCCGGCCGCCATGTGCCCGTACGGACGCGTGGCGGTGGCCGCCATGGCCCGGGCTGCCCGTCCCCGGTGACCGTGGTGCACCGGCACCCCCGCCGCTTCCACCTCCCCGCCCCCGCCCCCCACCCCAGCTCCCACCCGACCCCCTCACCCCTCACCCGACCCTCCCCTTGAAGAGGTGACCCTTTGGACAAGGTCCTGGACTCCCCCGCCGACGCGGTCGGGGACATCCCCGACGGCGCCGAACTGGCCGTCGGCGGCTTCGGCCTCTGCGGCATCCCCAGCACGCTCATCGGCGCACTCGTCGCCGCCGGGACCACCGGGTTGCGGGTGGTCTCCAACAACTGCGGCGTGGACGACTGGGGGTTGGGCCTGCTGCTGCGGGCCGGACGGATCGCCCGGATGACCTCCTCCTACGTCGGCGAGAACAAGGAGTTCGCCCGGCAGTACATGTCCGGCGAACTGGAGGTGGAGCTGATCCCACAGGGAACGCTGGCCGAGCGCCTGCGGGCGGGCGGCGCGGGGATCCCCGCCTTCTTCACCCCCGCCGGGGTGGGCACCCAGGTCGAGGAGGGCGGTCTGCCGTGGCGGTACGGCGCCGACGGTTCCGTCCGCGTGGCCTCGCCGCCCAAGGAGGTGCGGGAGTTCGGCGGCCGGCGCTACCTGCTGGAGGAGGGCATCACGGCGGACTTCGCCCTGGTCCGCGCCGAGGTGGCGGACCGCCACGGCAACTGCGTCTTCCACGCCGCCGCCCGCAACTTCAACCCCCTGTGCGCCACCGCCGGACGGATCACGATCGTCGAGGCCGACCGGATCGTGGAGCCGGGCCGGATCGGCCCCGACGCCGTCCACCTGCCGGGCGTCTACGTCGACCGGGTGGTCGCCGCCGATCCCGCCGACCGCCGCATCGAGCGGTGCACGATCCGCCCCGTCCCCCAGGAGGCCTGACCACCATGACCTCGCCGACCGGCCCGGCCACGACCACGGCCACAGCCACGACCACAGCCGCCACCGCACCCGCCGCCACAGCGACAGCCGGCGCACCCACCACGGCCCCGGCCGTCGAACCCCTCGACCCCCGGAACGCGCTCGCGGCCCGGGCCGCCCGGGAGTTGCGCGACGGACAGTACGTGAACCTGGGCATCGGGCTGCCCACCCTGATACCGAACCACCTTCCACCGGGCGTGCACGTGGTGCTGCACTCGGAGAACGGCATCCTCGGCGTGGGCCCGTACCCGGTGCGGGGCACCGAGCACCCGGACCTCATCAACGCCGGCAAGGAGACGGTGACGGTCACCGCCGGCGCCTCGTACTTCGATTCGGCCTTCTCCTTCGGCATGATCAGGGCCGGCCGGATCGACGTCTCGGTCCTGGGCGCGATGCAGGTCTCGGCCACCGGTGACCTGGCCAACTGGATGATCCCGGGGAAGACGGTCAAGGGCATGGGCGGCGCGATGGATCTGGTCCACGGCGCCCGCCGGTTGATCGTCGTCATGGAGCACACCGCCAAGGACGGCTCCCCGAAGATCGTCGACGAGCTGTCGCTGCCTGCCACCGGACGCGGTGTCGTGCACCGGATCGTCACCGACCTGGCCGTCATCGACGTGACCCCGGCCGGACTCCAGTTGGTGGAGACGGCCCCTGGCGTGGGGGTCGAGCAGGTCCGGGCGGCGACCGGGCCGCGCCTCCTCCTGCCGGGCTGAGCACCCGCCCGACCACCGTCGAAGGCCGGACCGCCCCGCACCGGTCAGCCGGCGATCGTCCGCGGAGCGGTCCGACCTTCGCGTGCGCATTCACACGCGCATTCGCGCACGCATTCGAGCGCAGATCCGCGATTCACGCCGATAACACCGATAACACCTGCGGTCGCGGGGATGGCCGAACTCCGCCACATCCCCGCGGCCGGGCAGTGATCATCCGACGGCCCTGTTGCGATCACGCAATGCCTCCGGGAGAGTTGGGGCGATCCAGGGGTCCGGCACACCACAAGGGGAGTTCACGCGGTGGGCCGAAACCCCGCATCCGCGGCGGCATTGCACCGCAATCGATCGTGCGCGTTTTAATGATTGACGGCCCGGAACCACCTCGGACCGAGGGGTTCACCGGGCGGTGTTCCGATCGGACGATCGGAACACCTGGACGAACGGCCCCGGGGGAAGCGGGTCGCCGCCGCGCCGCGACACCGGTACGCCGTGCCTCCCGGCCGGAGAGCGCACGGTGGGGCCGGCGAGCGGGTCGGCCACGGGGGGAGCTCGATCATGGACGGACCTTTCGGACGGGCGGGGTGTTCCACGGACGAGGACGAGCGGACCGCGGCACCGGGGCCGGACCCGGCCCCGGCCCCGGTTCCCGAAGCGCCGTACGACTACGCGCATTTCAGCCGTCTCGCCGGCCCGCCGATCACCGTCGACGACATCCTGGACGGCCACCGGGACTACTACCAGGACGGCCACCAGAACGGCCACCCGCCCTATCGCGTCCGGTACCGGAGCCTGCTGCGCCGCGAACCGCACCGGATCCGGGCCGCGCTGCTGCTGATCGCGGCGCCGGTCGTCGAGGCGGTGCTGCTGTGCTGGCTGTTACTGCCCGGGCACTGGCCCGAGCGGCCCGGCGAGACCCAGACCTGGTTACTCGTCGGCGACAAGGTGATGGTCGCGATCGTGGCGCTGGTCGAGGTCTTCCGCCTGGTCAACGTCGTCTCCAACGCCCACGCCACCCTGGTGGCCCGTGATCCCGTCCCCGTCGTACCGGAGTCCGGCACCCGGGTCGCCTTCCTCACCACCTGCGTCCCGGGCAAGGAACCCCCGGAGATGGTCCGCGCCACCCTCACCGCCGCACTGGACGTACGCCACCACGGGCCGTACGACGTCTGGCTGCTGGACGAGGGCGACGAGCCCGGAATGCGCTCCCTCTGCGCCGAGCTGGGCGCACGGCACTTCAGCCGTCGGGGCGTCGGGCGGTGGAACGGTGCCAAGGGCCGGTTCCGCGCCGGGAGCAAGCACGGCAACTACAACAGCTGGCTCGAAGCGCACGGCGCGGACTACGACTTCTGGGTGTCGGTGGACACCGACCACGTACCGCTGCCCGAGTTCTGCGAACGGATGCTGGGGTACTTCCGCGACCCCGATGTGGCGTTCGTCGTCGGCCCGCAGGTGTACGGCAACTACCGCAGTTCCGGATCGGCGGTCACCAGGTTCTCGGAGAGCCAGCAGTTCCTCTTCCACGCACTGATCCAGCGGGCCGGGAACCGTTACGGCGCACCGATGTTCGTCGGCACCAACAACGCCGTGCGGATCGGGGCCCTGCGCTCGATCGGCGGGCTGTACGACTCGATCACCGAGGACATGGCGACCGGGCTGGAGTTCCACCGCCGCCGCAATCCGGACACCGGGGCCCGCTGGAAGTCCGTCTACACACCGGACGTCCTCGCGGTCGGCGAGGGCCCGTCCTCCTGGACCGACTTCTTCTCCCAGCAACTGCGCTGGAGCCGGGGCACCTACGAGACCCTCCTCACCCAGTACTGGCGGGCGGCCCGGCAGCTGTCGCCCGGGCGGCTGCTCAACTACACGCTGATGGTCTGCTTCTACCCGATGGCGGCGCTCACCTGGCTGCTGGGCGGGGTGTCCAGCGTGCTGTACCTGGGGTTCGGGGTCTCGGGCGTCCAGGTGTCCTCGGAGATCTGGATGATGCTGTACAGCGACGCGGCCGCGCTGCAGGTGCTGCTCTACACCTGGAACCGCAAGCACAACGTCAGCCCGCACGAGCCGGCCGGCTCCTCCGGGGTGGCGGGCATGGTGATGTCGGCACTCTGCGGTCCCATCTATGCGGCATCGTTGCTGCAAGCGGTGTTCCGCCTGCCCAGCCGCTTCGTGGTGACCCCGAAGGGCGGGTCGGCGAGCCCCGACCGGCTCCGGACCTTCCGGGTCCACCTGTTCTGGGCGCTGGTCCTCGGCGGGGCGGTCACCGCCTCCTTCTTCACCGGGCACGGGCACACCGCCATGCGCACCTGGGCCTGTGTCGCGCTGCTCGCCTGCCTGTTGCCGGTGCTGCTCCTCGCGGCGGACGCCGTCCGCGCACGCCTCGCCCGGCCCACCTCCACGCTCAGCCTGATGCCGCCGGCCCCGGCACCGGCCGTCTCGGCCACCCGGGCCGTCCGGGCCACCCCCGCCGTCCCCGCCGTCCCCGCACAGCTGCGCGGCGCGCCGGAGGCGAGTACCCAGGGCCGCGCCCCCACCACCACACACTGACCCTCCGCCCCACCGGCGCCCCACGCAGCGCACGCCGCACGCAGCACGCAGCACGCAGAGCACCGCCGCACACGCAGAGCACGCCGAGCAGCCGCACCAGGGGGACCCTCACCATGAAGATCCGCACCACCGCCCCGCGCGTGGGCCGCGTCCGGCGCTTCGCGCTCGGCAGCACCGTCGCGCTCACCGTGGCCGGGATGAACGCGCCGGCCGTACTCGGCTTCGCCTCCGAGCAGTACCACCAGTACGTGATCAACCGTCCCGAGTACAAGGCGGAGTACGGACACTGGCAGACCGTCACCCTGCCCGCCGAGTTCCGGATCAACGCGATCCACGCGACGCTGCTGCGCACCGGGAAGATCCTGATCATCGCGGGTTCCGGCAACGACCGGCGCGGCTTCGACGCGGGCAGCTTCAAGAGCCTGCTGTGGGACCCGGTCGCCAACACCTACAGGTCGGTCCCGACGCCCGCCGACATGTTCTGCGGCGGTCACGCCTCGCTGCCCGACGGCCGGGTGCTGGTGGCCGGCGGCACCCTGCGCTACGAGGCGCTGGACGGCGCGGTGAAGAGGGCCGCGGGCACCGTGCGGGTGCGCAACGAGAACCCGGACGCCGCCCGGACGTTCCCCAGGGGCACGGTGTTCGTGTCACCGGACGGCCGCGAGTACGCGTCCACCGCCGAGGTGACCGTCCCGGCCGCGACCAAGACCGGCTCCGGTGCGCGGACGGTGGTGGAGGCCGGCGAGCGGAAGGTGTTCGCCGAGGCGGTCGCCGAGGGCCCCGAGTACGTCGCGGGCTCCCCCGCGCAGTACACGATCAAGGGTCTGACCGGCGCGGACGCCCGCAACCTCTACGGCATGAGCGAGCGGATGACGCTGGAGAAGCAGGACTTCCAGGGCATCCGCTCCGCCTTCGAGTTCAATCCCGACACCGAGCTGTACGAGCCGGTCACCGACATGGCGTACGCCCGCTGGTACCCGACCCTGACCGGGCTCGGGGACGGCCGGGTGGTCACCGTGTCGGGGCTGGACGAGACCGGGCGGATCCTGAGCGGCAACGACAACGAGTACTACGATCCAGCGTCCAGGACCTGGTCCAAGGCGCCCGACCGCTACTTCCCCACCTATCCGTCGATCTTCCTGACCGCCTCCGGCCGGCTGTTCTACTCCGGTTCCAACGCGGGCTACGGCCCCGCGGACAGGGGCCGCGACCCGGGCCTGTGGGACCTGCGGGACAACAGCTTCCAGCCGGTCACCGGCCTGCGCGACCCGGCGCTCACCGAGACCTCCTCCTCGGTGCTGCTGCCGCCGGCCCAGGCGCAGCGGGTGATGGTGCTGGGCGGCGGGGGCGTCGGCGAGTCACCGCTGTCCACGGCCCGTACGGACATCGCGGACCTCTCGGCGCCGAGGCCGGTCTTCACCCCGGGCCCGGACCTACCGGCCGGGGGCACCCGCTACCTCAACAGCGTGATCCTGCCGGACGACACCGTGTTCACCACCGGCGGCTCCGCCGACTACCGGGGCAAGGGCCGCAGCGACCTGCTCAGGGCGCAGGTCTACCACCCGGACAGCAACACCTTCACCACCGCCGCCGAACCGACCGTCGGCCGCGACTACCACTCCGAGGCGCTGCTGCTGCCGGACGGACGGGTCGTCGTGCTCGGCTCCGACCCGCTCTTCGCCGACGAGGACGACACCGCGCCGGCGTCCTTCGAGCAGCGCGTCGAGATCTACACCCCGGCGTACCTGTTCCACGGCGAGCGCCCCCGGCTGACCGGGGCGCCGGACACGGCGCGGCTGGGCGGCGCCGTCACGGTGGGCGCGGAGAGGCCGGAGGCGGTCGCCACGGCGAAGCTGATCCGGCCGAGTTCGGTCACCCATGCGACCGACGTGGAGCAGCGCTCGGTCGCCCTGGACGTCACCGGCCGCACCGGGAACTCGGTGACCCTGTCCCTGCCGACCAACGCCGATCTGCTGCCGCCCGGCTGGTACATGCTGTTCGTGACGGACGGCGCCGGCACCCCGTCGGTGGCCCGCTGGATGAGGGTCACCGCCTGAACCCACCGCCTGCGCCCGCCACCGTACGGGAGCGAGGGCGCCCGCGGTGCTCAGGCCCGGACCAGCCCCAGCGCGTACGGCAGCCAGAACTGGCCCGCCCGGGGTTCGCCGCGGCCGCACTCGCCGTCCGACTCCCCGGGGTTCTTGATCCACAGGTAGGCGTCCACCCCGGGCCGGCCGGTGCCGGTGGTCGGGGCCTCGCCCAGTTTGCGGCCGGGCGGATTGCACCAGGCCTCGCCGCTCAGCGGGCCGTTGCCGTTGCGGCTGGTGTCGATGACGAAGGGCTTCCCGCCGAGCAGGCCGGACAGTTCGGCACCGTAGGCCGCGCTCTGCTCGGTGGTGAAGAAGTTGGAGACGTTGACCGCGAAGCCGTCCGCGACCCCGGCGCCGGATTTGCGCAGGGCCTCGGCGAGGGCCGGCCGGTCCTTCGTCCAGCCGGGGTTGCCGGCGTCCAGGTAGACCCGGGCCTGCGGGTTCCTCTTGAACTCCTGCACCGCGAAGGCCAGCAGCCCGTACCGCTCGGCGACGAGATCGCCCTTCGCCCCACAGCTGTCCAGGGTGTGCGCGACGGCGTCCGGCTCCAGGATCACCCAGGCCCTGCGGTCGCCGAGGGCCGCGGCCAGTTCGGTGACCCAGGCCCGGTAGGCGGCCGCGTCGGGCGCCCCGCCCGCCGAGTACAGGCCGCAGTCCCGGTGCGGGATGTTGTAGACGACGAAGACCGCGGTCCGGCCGACCCCGGCGGCGGACCGGCTGACCTGCTGCGCGATGGTCCGCGCGTCGTTGTCGGCGAGCCACTGCGAGGAGGGTTGGGCGGCGATCCGGGTGAGGGCGTCGGCCTCCGCCGCCCGGCCCTGGCCGCGCAGGGCGGTCACCTGCTGGGCGGCCAGGGTCCGGTCGGAGACGAAGAAGGTCTGGCCCGGCAGCTGGGGTGCGCCCGGACCGGACGCGCCCCCGGCGGACGAACCGCCCGTGGTCGCGTCACCCCCGCCGGAACCACCCGTGCCCCCGGAAGCAGCCGCGCCACCGGAGCCGGCCGACCCGGTGCAGCCGGCCAGGCCCGCCATCAGTCCCAGCACCGCGGCCCCGACGGCCAGCCGGTACCCCGCCCCTCGCCCCACCCGGCGCACGTACAGCCCCTCCCAGACCCGGTCCGGTGACCCGGTCGGCACCAGCTTCGCACACCGGGCACGGCCCGCCCGCCGACCGTCCGGCCCGCGGATCGGACGGTCGGACCGGGCGTCAGGACCGGTGCGGGGAAGGGCCGGTGCTCACTTCTGCTTGAGGTCCGGCACCCGCCAGTCGATCGGCTCGACGCCGAAGCCGTCCAGCGCCTCGTTGATCTGCGAGAACGGGCGGCTGCCGAAGAACAGCTTGGCCGACAGCGGCGACGGGTGCGCACCCTGCACCACGACGTGCCGGGAGGTGTCGATCAGCGGCAGCTTCTTCTTCGCGTAGTTGCCCCACAGCACGAAGACCACGGGCTCCTCGCGGTCGCTGACCGCCTTGATCACCGCGTCGGTGAACTTCTCCCAGCCCTTGGCCTTGTGCGAGTTGGGCTCGTGCGCGCGCACCGTGAGCACCGCGTTGAGCAGCAGCACGCCCTGCTCGGCCCAGTGCATCAGGTACCCGTTGTCGGGGGCCGGGACGCCGAGGTCGGCGTCCAGCTCCTTGAAGATGTTGCGCAGCGACGGCGGGGTCTTGGTGCCCGGCAGGACGGAGAAGCTCATGCCGTGCGCCTGGCCGTCGTCGTGGTACGGGTCCTGGCCGAGGACGAGCACCCGGACCTTCTCGTACGGCGTGGCCTCCAGCGCCGAGAACTCCTGGCCGCTGGGCGGGAACACCTGGTGCTCCGCGCGCTGGGCCGCCACGAAGGCCGCCAGCTCGGCGAAGTACGGCTTCTCGGTCTCGGCGCCCAGCACCGGGCTCCAGGACTCGGGCAGCTCCAACCCGCCGGCCCCCGGCTCCGTCACGCCCGCCTCGACAGTGTCCGTCACGACATCAACCTCCCACCGGGCGGCGGCTCACCACCGCACCGCCCCGACCTGCGGCGTACCTCGGTCGCCTGCCCCGTACGCCTCTTTCCACCCAGAACGCTACACAGCCCCACTGACAGGAGCCTCCTCGGAGCCGTCC
The DNA here is from genome assembly GCF_053603215.1 of Kitasatospora sp. NPDC004240. Classification (NCBI taxonomy): domain Bacteria; kingdom Bacillati; phylum Actinomycetota; class Actinomycetes; order Kitasatosporales; family Streptomycetaceae; genus Kitasatospora; species Kitasatospora sp. NPDC004240. Next base: position 14,795 of record NZ_JBSGFD010000156.1, read on the forward strand.
TTCACGCCCCCGCAGCGGCCTCCGACCCGGCCCCGGGAGCGGACCCGACCGCCTCCGGCCCTGCCCCGGGACCGGCCTCCGACCCGGGCCGCGGCACGACGGCACCCCCGATCCCGTCCCCGTCGCCGGCCCGGCCCGCCCGGGTCACCCGCACGTGCTCGACCACGTTGAGCGCCACCAGCACGGCCGCCAGCACCAGCAGCACCACCAGCGCCGGCATCCGCACCATCAGCGGGAGCAGCACCAGCACGACCCCGGCCGCGACCAGCCGGGTCGTCGACACCGAGCGGAACATCATCCACCGGGTGTAGCCGAAGGTCAGCAGGTACAGCGCGCAGCCGCCGTACAGCAGGCCCACGGTGCCGGGGCCGAGCGCGTGGGTCGGCTCGGCCACCGTCTCGCCGAAGCCGACGGCGACCGCGATCACCCCGGCGACCAGCGCCAGGTGCCCGTACTGGAAGACCCGGCGGACCAGGTCGCGGCGCGAGGCGGCGACCGTCACCGCGTGCCGCATGGCGTCCGCCGCGTGCACGAAGTACTGCCACCACAGGCCGCAGGAGATGGTGAACGCCGCCGCCACCGCGGTCAGTTCCGCCGCGTCCAGGTGTGCGGCGGCGGCCGTCGCACCGATGCCGACGATCGACTCGCCGAGCGCCACCAGCAGGAACAGCGCGAACCGCTCCGGCATGTGGGAGGGGTGGTACGCCACCCGCGCCAGCCGGCTGCGGAACACCAGCGGCGCGGAGAGGTCGCACAGCGCCGCGAGCGCCCACAGCGCGACCCGGGGCCCCTCCGGCAGCAGCCCGCCCGCGAGCAGCAGCGGCCCGCTGACCAGCACGCCCACCCCGTACGGGCCGCGCCAGGCGCCCGGGATGCGTATCACCATGGCCAGCAGCACCAGCCGGGCCGCCCAGTACCCGGCGCCCAGCAGCAGGCCCCGGCCCTCGTAGGCGCCGGGCACGGCGAGCGCCATGAACAGGCCGGACAGCCCGACGGCGAAGATGCCGAGGCGGTCCTTCGGGGTGTCCACGTCGCGGATGTTGGCCTGCACGGTGGTGCCCACCCAGCACCAGTACACCGGCACGAACACCACCAGGGCCCGCGCGATGCCCGCCCAGTCGTGGTGGTGGTGCAGCAGTCCGGAGACCTGCGTGATGGCGAAGACGAACACCAGGTCGAAGTAGAGCTCCGCCCAGGTGACCCGCTTCTCCTCACCCGACTCACCCGGCCTGCCCGACTCACCCGACGCGCCCGACTCCACCGGTCCGGCCACACCGGACACCTCGCCCGACTCCGCCGCCCCGGCAGCCTCGACCGGCTCGCCCGTACCGCTCATCCGCCCCCTCCTTCGATGAGTCGCTCGGCACCGCACGGAACTCCCCTGCCCGGCGGTACACGGCGGGCCCCGCCCCCGGCCGTACCGGGGACAGGGCCCTTGACCTGCGGACACCGCCGGGCCGGCGGTGCCGCTGGATCAGCTCCGCTAGATCAGCTCGACCAGATCGGCGATCGAGTTGACCACCCGGGTCGGCCGGTACGGGAAGCGCTCCACGTCCGCGGCCGCCGTGAGACCGGTCAGCACCAGGATGGTCTCCATGCCCGCCTCCATGCCGGCGACGATGTCGGTGTCCATCCGGTCGCCGATCATGACGGCGCTCTCCGAGTGGGCGCCGGCGGTGTTCAGCGCCTCGCGCATCATCAGCGGGTTGGGCTTGCCGACGAAGTACGGCTCCACACCGGTCGCCTTGGTGATCAGCGCCGCGACCGAACCGGTCGCCGGCAGCACGCCCTCGGTGGACGGGCCGGTCTCGTCCGGGTTGGTGCAGATGAACCGGGAACCCTGGTTGATCAGGCGGATCGCCTTGGTGAGCGCCTCGAAGCTGTACGTCCGGGTCTCGCCCAGGACCACGTAGTCCGGGTTGTTGTCGGTCAGCACGTAGCCGGCCTGGTACAGCGCGGTGGTCAGACCGGCCTCGCCGATCACGTACGCGGTGCCGCCGGGCCGCTGGCCCTTGAGGAACTTCGCGGTGGCCAGGGCCGAGGTCCAGATGCACTCCTCCGGCACCTCCAGGCCCATGCCGGCCAGCCGGGCGCTGAGGTCGCGAGGGGTGTAGATCGAGTTGTTGGTCAGCACCAGGAACGGCTTGCCGGACTCCCGCAGCCGGCGCAGGAACTCCTCCGCGCCGGGGATCGGCGTGCCCTCGTGGATGAGGACCCCGTCCATGTCGGTCAGCCAGGACTCGATGGGCTTGCGGTCTGCCACGTGCGTGTCTCCCGAAGTCTTGCGACGTCTTGCTCTGGTCGTACGAAACTGCGGCGCACCGCCGTCACCGCTGCGCCTCCCACCGGCCGGACCCTCCTCGGGACACCGGACCGCCGGGGGTACCACTGGCTGCCCCAACGGGGCACAGCCTAATCCGCACACCTGCCCGACGGCAGCACGTCCCGCCCACCGGACGGGACCGCGCACGGGCTCCCCGGGGCCGCACGGGACCGCCCGCGACCGCCGCACCGCCCGCCGCCCCCGACCGCCACCCGTGCCTCAAGGACTCCTTAAGTCGCCCCTAACCGCTCTGATGACCCCTCAGCGACCCCTTCCACTGCGGCTAGCGTGAGGGCACACCCTCCCCCACCGGCTCCCTTCGAAGGGGTTCTCCGCCATGCCCGTGCGCCACCGCCTGTCCGCCGTCGCCCTCGTCCTCGCCACCACCGGCCTCACCACGGTCCTCGGCAGTGGCACCGCCGCGGGGCACGGTTCGATGCAGAACCCGCTCAGCCGGGTCGAGGGCTGCTTCCTGGAGGGTGCCGAGAACCCGAAGTCGGCCGCGTGCAAGGCCGCCGTCGCCACCGGCGGCAAGGCCGCGCTGTACGACTGGATGAGCCTGCGGATCGGCGACGCGGCCGGACGCCACCGCCAGCTGATCCCGGACGGCAAGCTGTGCAGCGCCGGCGACCCCGTCTACACGGGGATGGACCTGCCGCGCGCCGACTGGCCCGCCACCAACCTCACCGCCGGCGCCGACTTCACCTTCCGCTACCGGGCCACCGCGCCGCACCGGGGCAGCTTCCAACTGTTCATCACCAACGCCTCCTACGACCCGACCAAGCCGCTGGCCTGGTCGAACCTGGAGTCGCAGCCCTTCCTCACGGTCACCGACCCGAAGCTGGTCGACGGCTCCTACGTGCTGCCCGGGAAGATCCCGGCCAACCGGACCGGACGCCAGCTGATCTACGCGATCTGGCAGCGCTCGGACAGCCCGGAGGCGTTCTACTCCTGCTCGGACGTCGTCTTCGACGGCAGCGGCACCGCCCCGACCACCGGCGGCACCACCGGCACGACGACGGGCGGGACCGGCACCGGCGGAACCACCACCGGAGGCACCACCACGGGAGGCGCCACCGGCGGCGGTACGGGCGGCAGCCACCCGGGCGGCCACGACCACCCGACCGCCGCTCCCACCGCCACCACCGGCGCGCCCGCCCCCGCCCCGGCCACGTCGAGCGCCGTCGCGCCCGCACCGGCGACCGACCGCACCACCCAGGCCGCCACCGGCACGGCCGGCACCACTCCGACCGCGGCCGGGGCCGGGGCCGCCGCACCCTCGTCCACCACCGCGGAGGCCGGGAACCTCGCCCAGACCGGCTCCGACCGCTCCATCGGGATCATCGCCTCGGTCGGCTCCGCCTTCCTGCTGGCCGGTGCCGCCGTGGCCGTGATCCACCGCAAGCGCCGCAGCCCCGGCGCCCACGCGCGCTGACCCCCACCCCGACCGACCACCCCGACCGACCACCCCGACCGACCACCCGCGGACCGGACCACCCCGACCGCGGACCGGACCACCCCGACCGCCGGCCCGGCCCCGCACGCGCACCCCACATGCGCACCCCCACACGCGGCCGGGCCGGCCGGGCCCCTGCGGGACGGGCCCGACCAAACCCGGGCCAACCGGGCGCACCGTGATTGAGTAGGGCGCATGAGCCCCACGTCACGCCCCACCTCGCGCCCCCCGTTCCGCGTCGGCCTGGTCGGCTATGGCCTGGCCGGCTCCGCCTTCCACGCCCCGCTGATCGCCAGCACGCCCGGGCTCCGGCTGGACGCGGTGGTCACCGCCAACCCCGACCGCCGCGCCCAGCTGGAGCGGGACCACCCCGGCACCCGGGCCCTCGACACCCCCGAGCAGCTCCTCGCCGAACGCGACGACCTCGACCTGGTCGTCATCGCCTCCCCCAACCGCACCCACGTCCCGCTCGCCGGGGCCGCGCTGCGCGCCGGGCTGGCGACCGTCGTCGACAAGCCGCTGGCCGCCACCGCCGCCGAGGCCCTGGAGCTGTGCAAGCTCGCCGAGGAGCGGGGCACGCTGCTCTCGGTCTTCCAGAACCGCCGCTGGGACGGCGACTTCCTCACCGCCCGCCGCCTGATCGAGGAGGGCGCGCTGGGCCGGGTGCACCGCTTCGAGTCCCGCTTCGAGCGGTTCCGGCCGAAGCCGAAGCCCGGCTGGCGCGAGCTGGCCGACCCGGCCGAGGTCGGCGGCACGCTGTACGACCTCGGCAGTCACCTGGTCGACCAGGCGCTCGCCCTGTTCGGTCCGGTGGACACGGTCTACGCCGAGATCGACGTCCGCCGGGACGGCGCGGTGGTCGACGACGACGCCTTCCTCGCGCTCACCCACGCCTCCGGCACCCGGTCCCACCTGTGGACCAGCGCCATCACCCCGCTGGCCGGCCCCCGGCTGCGGGTGCTCGGCGACACCGCCGGGTACCTGAAGTTCGGCATGGACCCGCAGGAGGCCGACCTGCGGGCCGGCCACCGCCCGGACGGCGCCCGCCCCTGGGGCGCGGACGAGCCCGCCCGCTACGGGACCCTGGGCACGGACGGGTCCTCCGCCCAGGTCGCCACCGACCCCGGTGACTACCCGGCCTACTACGCCGGCGTCGCCGCCGCCCTGGCCGACCCGGGTACCCCGCCCCCGGTCGACCCGCGCGACGCGGTCGCCACCCTCACCGTCCTGGAGGCCGCCCGCGCCTCCGCGGCCACCGGGAAGGCCGTCCGCCTGGACTGAACCGGTCCGGGCCCGGACCCGGAGCGGGCCCGGACCGGGGAACCCCGGAAGCCCGGGCGCCCCGGGGTCAGATCCCGATGACCTCGACCGCCGGGCCCAGCCCCCGGAAGTCGCCGACGTTGCGCGTGTACAGCGGCAGGCCGTGGGCCGAGGCGACGGCGGCGATCATCAGGTCGATCCGGCGCGGACGCGGGAGCCGCCCGGCGGCGATGGTGAGCGTCACCAGGGTGCCGTACCGGGCGGCGGCGTCCGCGTCGAAGGGCAGCGGGTCGAAGTCCGCCATCGCCGCACCCAGCACTTCGAGGCGGGCGGCCCGGGTGACCGGGTCGCGCGCCATCGACACGCCCTGCTGCAGCTCGGCGAAGGTGATCGCGGTCAGCTCCGGCACGGCCGGCAGGTCCGCCGGGCTGAGCAGCGCCAGATCGATGTACACACAGGTGTCGAGCACCCCGGCCGGCCGGCGCCGGGAGGCGCGCCTTCGCTCAGCCACGGCGTCCCCGTCCGGTCGTGCCGCCGCGCCCGGCCGGCCGGCCGCCCCCGGCCCCGCCCCCCCCCGCCCCACAGATAGGTAGAGCACACGACAGAACTCCAGTCACACCGGAGAAAATCGCGTATTCCCTATTCTGTTTGAATAATTTTTGTGTGTGGTGTGGGTGTTTGT
>NZ_JBSGFD010000157.1:0-20494 GCF_053603215.1 Kitasatospora sp. NPDC004240
CCCGCGCACCCCAGGGCGCGGCGGTGCGGGCTGGGGGGGGGGGGTAGGGGCGGCGCCGCGGGCCGGCCCCCCCGCGCGGCGGGGCGGCCCCCCCCCCCCGGCCCCCCCCCCCCACCGCTGCTTTCTTGGTGTGGACCTGTGCGGCAGGATGTCCGGCATGACGTCGAGCGCGCATGACGAATCAGCCGGGCCGGGCGGACCCCCGGCCGGCGACGGTACGGCCGTGGCCGAAGCCGTCCTGCCCAACACGGTGGTCGTGCCGGCGGACGAGGACCCGGTCGCGGCGGCCGGCAGCGAGGTGTTCGGCGGCCCGCCCGGACGGCGGGCCCTGCTCGGCGTCTCCTGGTGGATCCCGGCGCGCTTCCTGGCGCTGACGGTGATCGTGGTCTCGGTGCTGGGCATGGTGCAGAAGGTGTCCTGCTACAACGGCGCCTGGTTCAGCCCGGGTTCGCCGCAGTACGTGCACGCCTGCTACAGCGACATCCCGCACCTGTTCTCCGGACGCGGCTTCGCGGCCGGGCTGAGCCCGTACGTGGACGCGATCCCGGGGGCCACCGGTGATCTGCAGTACCTGGAGTACCCCGTGCTCACCGGCCTGTTCATGCAGGTCGCGGCCTGGCTGACGCCCGGCGGGGGCACGCTGGCGGACCAGGAGAAGTGGTTCTGGGCGATCAACGCCGGGATGCTGATGGCCTGCGCCGTGGTCGCCGTGGTCGCGCTGACCCGGATCCACCGGCGCCGCCCCTGGGACGCGCTGCTGTTCGCCCTGGCGCCCTGCCTGCTGCTGAACGCCACCGTCAACTGGGACCTGCTGGCGGTCGCGCTGGCCGCCGTGGCACTGGCCTGGTGGGCGGGCTCCAAGCCCTTCTGGGCCGGGGTGTTCATCGGACTGGCCACCGCCGCCAAGCTCTACCCGCTGCTGCTGCTCGGCCCGCTGCTGGTGCTCTGCTGGCGGGCCGGCCGCTGGCGCGAGTTCCGGGTGATGCTCGGCGGCGCGGCGGGCGCCTGGCTGGTGGTCAACCTGCCGGTCATGCTGGCCAACTGGCAGGGCTGGTCGACCTTCTACGTGTTCAGCAAGCACCGCAAGGAGGACTACGGCTCCTTCTGGCTGATCCTGATGCAGAGCCGCGGCAGCTCCCTGGAGACCCTGGACCTGCTCATCGGCCTGCTGATGGTGCTCTGCTGCCTGGGGATAGCGTGGCTGGCCCTCTCCGCGCCGCGCCGCCCGCGGCTGACCCAGCTGGCCTTCCTGGTGGTGGCCGCGTTCGTCCTGGTCAACAAGGTCTACTCGCCGCAGTACGTGCTCTGGCTGATCCCGCTCGCGGCGCTGGCCCGGCCGCGCTGGCGCGACTTCCTGATCTGGCAGGCCTGCGAGGTGCTCTACACCCTGGGCATCTGGTCCCACCTGGGCTTCGTCACCAGCCCCAAGCAGCACGGGATCGGCGACACCTGGTACAACTTCGCGATCATCCTGCACCTGCTCGGCACGCTCTACCTGTGCGCCCTGGTGATCCGCGACATCCTGCTGCCGGACCGCGACCCGGTGCGCTGGGACGGCAGTGACGACCCGTCCGGCGGCGTGCTGGACGGGGCGCCGGACGTCGTCGTGCTCGGCACCGCCCGCCGCCTCCAGGAGGAGGCGAGCTACGCCGCGTACGCGCCGGCCGGCCCCGCGGACTGGCTGCGCGAGCCCGATCCGGAGCCGGCCGACCGTACCTGACGGTCCGGGACGCTCAGCGGTCCACCACGCGGTCGAAGTGCGTGGTGGTGTGCCGCACCTGGAGACCGAGCTCGTCGCCGATGGCCGGCGGCTCGGTCTCGCCGTCCAGGAACAGCAGCGAGACCTGCATGTGCGGCGGCTCGGCGAACCAGAGCTGCTTGCCCGCCCAGATGTAGGGCGACTTGGTCTTGTTGACGGTCGCCAGGCCCGCCCGGGCGATGCCCTTGGCCCGCGAGGACATGCCCTGCACGTACTTGGGCGCCTCCAGGCCGATGCCGTGCGCGGTGCCCCCGGCGACCACCAGCAGGTGGCCGTCGGAGGGCGCCGGGTGCTGGCGGTAGCCGTAACGGTCGCCCTTGACCACCCTGGTGACGTCCAGGACGGTGGCCCGGACCTCCAGCGCGCCGTGGTCGCCCAGCCAGAGCCGGGTGCCGATCCGGGCGCGGAAGACCACGTCCGGGTAGCGCTGCGCCAGCTGGCCCATGCCCGCCGCGCCGAGGTGGCTGACGAACACCGTGTGCACCGGCACACCGGCGGCCCGGGCGGTGTCCACCCAGTACGCCACCTCGGAGACCGGGTCGGAGCCGTCCGGGCGGTCCATCGGCAGGTGCAGGGCCAGGCCCTCGAAGGTGACCCCGTCCAGCTCGGCGGCGACCGCCGGGAGGTCGGCGGCCTGCACGCCGTGCCGGCGCATGGTGGTCATGCACTCCACCACCACCCGGGCGCCGGGCAGCGCGCGCACCGCCTCCAGGCTGGAGACCGTCCGGATCACCCGGGCGTGCGGCAGCGGCAGCACCTCCTCGCCGACCCGGTAGGGGGTCAGCACCAGCAGCTCGCCGCCGTACCAGTCGGCGGCGTCCGCCGCCTCGTAGGCGGTGCCGACGGCCAGCACCCCGGTGCCCAACAGGGTCGCCTCCTCGGCGAGCCGGTGGTTGCCCAGGCCGTAGCCGTTGCCCTTGGCCACCGGCACCAGGCCGGGGAACTCGGCCAGCACGGATCGCTGGTGGGTGCGCCAGCGCTCGGTGTCGAGGTACAGCGACAGGGTCATCGGGTCATCTCCCAGGAGGTGTTCGGGGGTGCCGGCGGCTCGGCGGGCTCAGCGGCGCGACATGTAGAGGTCGAGCGCCTTGTGCAGCAGCTTGTTGAGCGGGAAGTCCCACTCGCCGAGGTACTCGGCCGCCTGGCCGCCGGTGCCGACCTTGAACTGGATCAGGCCGAACAGGTGATCGTTCTCGTCCAGCGTGTCACTGATGCCGCGCAGGTCGTAGACCCCGCCGCCGAGCGCGTACGAGTCGCGCATCATCCGCCACTGGATCGCGTTGGACGGCTTGACCTCGCGCTTGTGGTTGGCGGAGGCGCCGTAGGAGTACCAGACGTGCTCGCCGACCACGAGCATCGTGGTCGCGGCCAGCGGCTCGCCCTCGTGGTAGGCGATGTACAGCCGCATGCGGTTGGGGTCCTCGGCGGTGAGGGCCTTCCACATGCGCTGGAAGTAGGACAGCGGGCGCGGGGTGAAGCGGTCGCGCTCGGCGGTGACCAGGTAGAGCTGGTGGAAGACCGGCAGCTCGTCGTAGCCGCCCTGGACCACCTCGACGCCGCTCTTCTCGGCCTTCTTGATGTTGCGGCGCCAGAGCTGGTTGAAGCCCTTCTGGATGTCGTCCAGCGAGCGGTTGGCCAGCGGCACCTGGAACACGTAGCGGGGCTGGACGTCGCCGAAGCCGGCACCGCCGTCCTCGCCCTGCAGCCAGCCGGCCTTGCGCAGCCGGTCCGCCACCTCGAAGGCGCGCGGCTCGTACCAGTCGGCCTCGACGTCGCGCAGGCGCTTGGCCTGCTTGGCGGCGATGGCCTCCTTGATGCTGGGGGCGTTCCAGCGGCGGATGACCACCGGCGGGCCCATCTTCACCGAGAAGGCGCCCTGCGACTTCAGGTGCTCCAGCATCGGCTTGAGCCAGCGGTCGAGGTCGCGGTCGAACCAGTCGATCACCGGGCCCTCGGGCAGGTAGGCGAGGTAGCGCTTGAGCTTCGGCAGTTGGCGGTAGAGGACCAGGCCGGCGCCGACGATCTGGTTCGACTCGTCGAACCAGCCGATCGACTCCGAGCGCCACTCGGCCTTCACATCGCCCCAGGACGGCACCTGCATGTGGCTGGCCGAGGCGCGGCCCCTGATGAAGGCGAGGTGCTCCTCGCGGGTGATCGTCCTCAGGCGAAGGCTCATGCTCGGTGCTCCTCGTCGGTCGGGCTGCGGTGGGCCCCGGGTTCTCGGGCTGACCTTATCGTCCGGGGTCACGTGGGCCACGGGCACGGCGGCGCCCCCGTCGCGTACCTGTCCCACAGGTAGGTACGTGACGGGGGCGCGGAACGTTCCGGGGGAGCGGGCCCGGGGCGGCCGCCGGGTCAGCGCGCCGGCCGCGGCCGGCGGGTCAGCCCCACAGGCCCCCGCGGGCCACTCCCAGGTAGAAGGCGAGCGCCGAGGCGCCGAGCGAGACGACCAGGACGAACCGTTCGGCGGTGGTCACCGAGACGAACTGCCCCCACAGCCCGGCGACGATCCCGAACAGCCCGGTCCAGGAGGTCAGCAGATGGAGGTTGTGGAAGAAGGCGGTCGTGAAGGACACGATCCCGAGCACGGCCGCGACGGCGACCAGGGTGTTCTCCCGGGGGTGCCGGTGACCGTCGGTGTTCAGGGTGAGGGCGGGGAACCGGTGGACGGACTGGGCCATGAAACCCACCTCCAGGGGAGGGAGACGAACGGGCGGGCAACCCGTTCCGTCCAGATTGCGGCGATAGGGCGGGGATCACAACCCCTATGCGTTTTGTTCGGCCGTACGGGTGCGGGTAGGCTGTGCGGTCTGCACTGGTGTAGTTGTGCCCCCTTGCGCCCTCTTCCGGGCGGGCCGCCTCCTCGGAGGTCGTCGGGGCCGATTGTCAGACCCGGTCACTACGGTGGTTCCGGTGTCGTCACACTGCTCCGGTGCCGACGCTGCACAACCCTCCTGCCACGGAGAGACCGTGGCCGCTGAGTCCAAAGGAGGTGGGTTAACTCATGCGTCACTACGAGATCATGGTCATCCTCGACCCGTCGGTCGAGGAGCGCGCCGTCTCCCCCCTGATCGAGGGCTTCCTCAACGTCGTTCGCCAGGGTGGCGGCAACGTGGAGAAGGTCGACACCTGGGGTCGCCGCCGTCTGGCTTACGAGATCAACAAGCAGTCCGAGGGCATCTACTCGGTCATCGACCTCAAGGCCACGCCTGAGGTCGTCAAGGAGCTCGACCGCCAGCTGGGCCTGAGCGAGTCGGTTCTCCGGACCAAGGTCCTGCGCCCGGACACCCACTGAGCCACCTCTGAGGCCTTCGGGTCTCGGGTAGCTCGCAAGTGATGTTTCACGTGAAACACCACTGAACGGACATCTTCCCGAGAGGTCATCACCACCATGGCAGGCGAGACCGTCATCACCCTCGTCGGCAATCTCGTCGACGACCCCGAGCTGCGCTTCACCCCGTCGGGTGCGGCGGTCGCGAAGTTCCGCATCGCGTCCACCCCCCGCACCTTCGACCGTCAGACGAACGAGTGGAAGGACGGCGAGAGCCTCTTCCTCACGTGCAACGTCTGGCGGCAGCCGGCGGAGAACGTCGCCGAGTCGCTCCAGCGTGGCATGCGCGTCATCGTGCAGGGCCGGCTGCGCCAGCGGTCCTACGAGACCAAGGAAGGCGAGAAGCGGACGGTCTTCGAGGTCGAGGTCGACGAGGTCGGTCCGAGCCTGCGCTCGGCGACCGCGAAGGTCACCCGGGCCAACCGGTCCGGCGGTCCCGGTGGCGGCGGCTTCGGCGGCGGCCAGCAGGGCGGCGGCCAGGGCGGTTCCTGGGGCGGCGGTGGCGGCCAGCAGGGCGGCGGCTGGGGTGGCAACTCCGGCGGCCAGTCCGGCCCGTCCGACGACCCCTGGGCGTCCAGCGCCCCCTCTGGTGGCAACCAGGGTGGCGGCTGGGGCGCCCCGTCCGGTGGCGGCTTCTCGGAAGAGCCCCCGTTCTAAGAGCTGACAGATTTCGTGCGGTCCGGGCCCGGTGCCGTGAGGCACCGCCCGGGTCGTGAACCCCATATGGAGCACACAATGGCGAAGCCGCCTGCTCGCAAGCCGAAGAAGAAGGTTTGCGTCTTCTGCAAGGACAAGGTCAACTACGTTGACTACAAGGACACGAACCTGCTGCGGAAGTACATCTCCGACCGCGGCAAGATCCGTGCCCGCCGGGTCACCGGCAACTGCACCCAGCACCAGCGTGACGTCGCCACGGCCGTGAAGAACAGCCGTGAGATGGCGCTGCTGCCCTACACCAGCACCGCGCGCTAAGAGAGGGTGACCGAAACATGAAGATCATCCTCACTCACGAGGTGCCGGGTCTCGGCTCGGCCGGCGAGGTCGTCGAGGTCAAGGACGGCTACGCCCGCAACTTCCTGGTCCCGCGTGGCTTCGCCATCCGCTGGACCAAGGGCGGCCAGAAGGACGTCGACGCCATCCGTCGCGCCCGCAAGATCCACGAGATCCAGACCCTCGAGGCCGCCAACGAGGTCAAGGGCAAGCTGGAGGGCGTCCAGGTCAAGCTGGCCGTTCGCTCGGGCGAGGCCGGCCGTCTGTTCGGCTCGGTGACCCAGGCCGACGTCGTCGAGGCCATCAAGGCCGCCGGCGGCCCCGCCGTGGACAAGCGCGCCGTCGCGATCGCCTCGCCGATCAAGACCGTGGGCACCCACAAGGTCTCGGTCAAGCTGCACTCCGACGTCCAGGCCAACCTCGACGTCAACGTCGTGGCTGCCTGAGCCTCCCAGCAGCGTTCGAGGGCCGGACTCCCGTACGGGGGTCCGGCCCTCGGCCGTTCCCGGGCCACTGGGGCGCGGGCGGGGTACGGGGGGTGAGCGGGTACGGCCTCAGGCCCGGACGGCGCCGGTGACCAGCCAGTGGCCGCCCCGGGTGCGCAGCACCAGGAAGAGGCCTCGCACCAGCATGAACAGGTTCATCGCCCACCAGAGCCCGCCCAGCCCCAGGCCCAGCACCGGTACGGCGAGCGCCAGCGGGGCGAACACCGCGAGCGTGGCCAGCATCGCCCACGCCAGGAACGGGCCGTCGCCCGCGCCCATCAGCACCCCGTCCAGGACGAAGACCACGCCGGCCACCGGCTGGCAGAGCGCGAGCAGCAGCAGCACGGTGGTCAGCTGCCCCTGCACCGCCGGGTCGGGGGTGAACAGCGGTACGTACAGCGGCCGGGCCACCACCACCAGCAGGCCGAACACCAGGCCGGCGCCGGCGCCCCACTCGACCATCCGCCGGGTGGCGGCCCTGGCCCCCGGCACGTCCCCGGCGCCCAGGTAGCGGCCGATGATCGCCTGGCCGGCGATCGCGACGGCGTCCAGGGCGAAGGCGACGAAGAGGAAGACGGTCATCGCGATCTGGTGCGCGGCCACCTCGTCGTCGCCGAGCCCGGCGGCCACCGCGGTGGCGATCATCAGGATCGCGCGCAGGCTGAGCGTGCGGATCATCAGCGGCCCGCCGGCCTTGGCGCAGGCCCGGATCCCGGCCGCGTCCGGCCGCAGCGAGGCGCGCTCCCGGCGGGCGCCGCGGACCACCACGAGCACGTAGGCGGCCGCCATCCCGGTCTGCGCCAGCACCGTACCCCAGGCCGAGCCGGCCACCCCGAGCCCGGCGCCGTACACCAGGAGGGCGTTGAGCCCGAGGTTGGCGGCGAAGCCGGCGACGGCCACCACGAGCGGCGTCCGGGTGTCCTGGAGCCCGCGCAGCACGCCGGTCGCGGCCATCACCATGAGCATCGCCGGTATGCCGAGCGCGCTGATCCGCAGGTAGGTGACCGCGTACGGGGCCGCCGTGTCGGAGGCGCCCAGCACCTCGGCGATCCAGGGCGCCAGCGGCAGGGTCAGCGCGACCACGACGACGGACAGCGCCAGTGCCAGCCAGATGCCGTCGACGCCCTGCTGGACGGCGGCCCGGCGGTCCCCGGCACCGATCCGGCGGGCGACCGCGGCGGTGGTGGCGTACGCGAGGAAGACGAAGACCCCGGTGGCGGTGGCGAGCGCGGCCGAGGCGACCCCGACACCGGCCAGCTGGGAGGTGCCCAGGTGGCCGACGATCGCCGAGTCGGCCATCAGGAAGAGCGGCTCGGCGACCAGGGCGCCGAAGGCCGGGACGGCGAGAGCGAGGATCTCCCGGTCGTGCCGGCGGCGGGCGGTGGCGGGCGGTGTGGTCATGGACTCCAGGCTACCTATCCACAGGTAATGACTGCCAGGTGGTTTCAATCATTACTCGGCAATGTGAGCGACTACGCCGACCGGGTGTGTGGGCAGGGCCACCCGGCTGTGTGTGAAGAATTTCTCATGCACAGCCCCGGGAGAAGGTAATCCCAGGTCAGCCGGTTTGTGGTGGATCGATGATGTGGTTATCCACAGCCCTTTCCACAGGGGTGTCCACAGGTTTGCGGCACTTCTCCACAGTCGTGGCCCGCTCGTCCACACCCCCTGTGGATAACCGCCTTGGCGTGAGGCCGCCCGGCGCTTTAGCGTGGGTCGCTCGCCCGACACTTCCATCCGCCCCGGCGTCCGATTTGTCGGTGCGGGGGCGTAGAAAAAGAAGAGGAGCACGCCCGGTGCTCCACCCAGCCACCGGCAAGGCCCGCTCCAAACTCGCACCACTCGCTGATCGGGGAACACGCGTGACCGGCCCCCAGTACGACGACCACGACGTTCCGCCGCCGCCGGAGGACTGGCAGCCCGTCGACGACGCCTTCCCGGCCGGCGCCTTCGCCGACGACCCCTTCCCGGAGGGGCCGGGCGACCGGCTCCCGGTCTCCCGGGGCCGCGGCGGCCAGGGCGGCCGCGACGGCCAGGGCGGTTTCCAGAAGGGCGGCTTCCAGGGCGGCAAGGGCTCCGGGGGCTTCCAGCGCGACGGGGGCAAGCAGCGCCGGGACGACGACGGGCGCCCCGACGGCGCCGACGGCTTCGAGCGGGTCCCCCCGCAGGACCTGGTCGCCGAGCAGTCCGTCCTCGGCGGCATGCTGCTCTCCAAGGACGCCATCGCCGACGTCGTCGAGATCCTCAAGCCGGCCGACTACTACCGCCCGGCCCACGAGCTGATCCACGGCGCGATCCTCGACCTCTACGCCCGCGGCGAGCCGGCCGACCCGATCACCGTGGCCGCCGAGCTGACCAAGCGCGGCGAGCTGGTCCGGGTCGGCGGCCCCGGCTACCTGCACACCCTGGTCAACTCCGTCCCGACCGCGGCCAACGCCGAGTACTACGCCGCGATCGTCCACGAGCGCGCGGTGCTGCGGCGGCTGGTCGAGGCCGGCACCCGGATCGCCGGCATGGGCTACGCGGCCGAGGGCGACGTCGACGAGATCGTCAACGCGGCCCAGGCCGAGATCTACGCGGTCACCGAGCAGCGCACCAACGAGGACTACGCCCCGCTCGCCGACATCATGGAGGGCGCGCTCGACGAGATCGAGGCGATCGGCTCCCGCCAGGGCCAGATGTCCGGCGTCCCCACCGGCTTCGCCGACTTCGACCAGCTGACCAACGGCCTGCACCCCGGCCAGATGATCGTCATCGCCGCCCGTCCCGCGATGGGCAAGTCCACCCTCGCGCTGGACTTCGCGCGGGCCTGCTCGATCCACAACCAGCTGCCGAGCGTGATCTTCTCGCTGGAGATGGGCCGAAACGAGATCGCGATGCGCCTGCTCTCGGCCGAGGCCCGGGTCGCGCTGCACCACATGCGCTCCGGCAACATGACCGACGAGGACTGGACCCGGGTCGCCCGCCGGATGCCGGACGTCAGCGCCGCGCCGCTGTTCATCGACGACTCGCCGAACCTGTCGATGATGGAGATCCGCGCCAAGTGCCGCCGTCTCAAGCAGCGCAACGACATCAAGCTGATCGTCATCGACTACCTCCAGCTGATGCAGTCCGGCGGCTCCCGCCGGGCCGAGAACCGTCAGCAGGAGGTCTCGGACATGTCCCGTAACCTCAAGCTCCTCGCCAAGGAGCTGGAGGTCCCGGTGATCGCGCTGTCCCAGCTGAACCGTGGCCCCGAGCAGCGCACCGACAAGCGGCCGATGGTCTCCGACCTGCGTGAGTCCGGCTCGATCGAGCAGGACGCCGACATGGTCATCCTGCTCCACCGCGAGGACGCCTACGAGAAGGAGTCCCCCCGCGCCGGTGAGGCCGACCTGATCGTCGCCAAGCACCGCAACGGCCCCACCGCCACCATCACCGTCGCCTTCCAGGGCCACTACTCGCGCTTCGTCGACATGACCCGGGAGTAGTCCCCGGGCACCCGGCGTCGCGTCGAGGGCGCCGCTCCTCCGGAGCCGGCGGTGGCCCGGGGCCCGCGGCGGGCCGGAGGGTGACGGCGGCTCAGGAGATGGCGGCGGATCAGAGGGTGACGGTGGCGCGGAAGAGCGTGCCGGGGCCGGTCAGGGTGGTCGGGGCGCCGGTGGCGGGCAGGAAGGCGGACCCGCCGCGGGCGAGGTCCAGTCCGGTGCCGTCGGCTGCGGTCAGCCGGACGGCGCCCGCGGTGCAGAGCAGGATCTGCGGGGTCCCGCCGTCGACCTGCCGGGGCTCCCCGGCCAGCTCGAAGCGGGAGAGCCGGAACTCGTCGATCGGGACGGGGTAGAGCTCCTCGCCCGGGGTGCCGGGGACGGTGAGCGGGTGCAGCACCACGGGGGCGCCGCCGGTGAAGACGACCACCTTGAGCAGCTCCGGCACGTCGATGTGCTTGGGGGTGAGCCCGGCGCGCAGCACGTTGTCGGAGTTGGCCATCAGCTCGACGCAGCTGCCGTGCAGATAGGCGTGCGGGACGCCGGCGCCGAGGTAGATCGCCTCGCCGGCCCGCAGCCGGAAGTGGTTGAGCAGCAGCCCGGCCAGCAGGCCGCGGTCGCCGGGGAAGTCCCGGGTGATCCGGGTGTACGGCGCGTACGGTCCGTCCGGGTCGCCGGCGGCGGCCTTGTCGACGGCCTCCGCGGTGTCGCGGATCAGCGGGGCCGCCTCGGCCGGCGGCATGGTGAGGATCGCGGCGAGGGCCCGGCTGAGCGCCTCGGACTCCTCGGGACCGTTCAGCAGGGCGATCAGCGGGTCGAGCGCGGGCAGCCGCAGCCCGGCCAGCAGCCCCGCCGCCCCGGCGGGCCGGCGGAAGCCGCAGAGACCGTCGAACTCGTCCAGGGCGCAGATGAGTTCGGGCTTGTGGTTGGCGTCGCGGTAGTTGCGGTCCGGGGCGTCCAGCGGGATTGCGCGGGCGTTCTCCTCGGCGTACCCGGCCACGGCCTGGGCCACCGTGGGGTGGGCCTGGATGGACAGCGGGGTGCCGGCGGCGAGGACCTTGAAGAGGAACGGCAGGGTCGGACCGAAGCGGGCCACCGTGGCGGCGCCGAGCTCGCGCTCGGGGTCGTCGGCGATCAGCTCGTCCAGGCGGCGGGGGCCGTCGCCGCGGTCGGCCCTGGAGGGCGCGCCGGGGTGGGCGCCCATCCACAGTTCTGCCTGCGGTTCTCCGGTGGGGTCCTGCCCGAGCAGCGCGGGGATTGCGGTGACCGACCCCCACGCGTACGGGCGGACAGTGTTGACGAGCCTGTCCATGCGCGCGGTCCTACTCCTTCAGCTGCCGTGAGGCTGGGCAATCGACCCTAGCCGACCGGTGCTGTCGCCGGGGAAACGGCGGGTTGCGCCCCGGAGTCCCCCGGGGCCGCGGGGGTGCGCCGCGGTCATTCCGGGGGTGCGAGAGTGTGGTAGTAGGATGCCAGGACGCGGTGGTTCATGGATATGTCATGTCGAGATGTCCACATCGGCGGGACGCCGGTCCAATCGCGTCCCGAGTGCGGGCGATGAGGGCCGGCACTGTTCACACCCCCTGGCCGAGAGGTTTGTACGTGACCGTGAAGCAGCAGAGTTTTGCTGACCTCGGCAGGGTGCTGGTGATCGTTCCGACCTTCAACGAGGCGGAGAACGTCGAGCGGATCGTCGGCCGGGTACGGGCCGCGGTGCCCGAGGCGCACGTCCTGGTCGCGGACGACAACAGCCCGGACGGCACCGGTGACCTCGCCGACAAGCTGGCCGTCGAGGACCCGAACGTGCACGTCATGCACCGTCGGGGCAAGGAGGGCCTGGGCGCCGCCTACCTGGCGGGCTTCCGCTGGGGCATCGACGAGGGCTACGACGTCCTGGTCGAGATGGACGCCGACGGCTCGCACCAGCCCGAGGAGCTGCCCCGGCTGCTGACCGCGCTGCGCGGCGCCGACCTGGTGCTGGGTTCGCGCTGGGTGACCGGTGGCCGGGTGGTGAACTGGCCGAAGTCGCGGCTGCTGCTCTCGCGCGGCGGCTCGACGTACTCGCGGCTGATGCTGAACGTGCCGATCAGGGACGTGACCGGCGGCTACCGCGCGTTCCGCAAGGAGACGCTGCTGGGGCTGGGCATGGACGAGGTCGCCTCGGCCGGGTACTGCTTCCAGGTCGACCTGGCGTGGCGGACGGTGAAGAAGGGCTTCAAGGTGGCCGAGGTGCCGATCACCTTCGTCGAGCGCGAGCTCGGGGCCTCCAAGATGAGCCGCAGCATCGTGGTCGAGGCGCTGTGGCGGGTGACCGCCTGGGGTCTGGCCGACCGGGTCGCCAAGCTCCGGGGCAAGTGACACCCCTGGGACCGACGCGAGGGCCCGCCTGCCGCTACCGGCAGGCGGGCCCTCGCGTTTCCGGGTTCCGGTCGCCGGTGGTTCAGCAGGCGGGCGGCTTCAGCGCGCTCTCGGGCAGGTGCTGCTCGGCCCAGCGGGAGAGCTCGGCGAGCGCCGGGCCCAGCGCGGCGCCGGCCTCGGTGAGCCGGTAGCTGACCCGCAGCGGCGGGCCCTCGTCGACCTCGCGGACCACCAGTCCGGCCTCGGCGAGTTCGGTGAGCCGGTCGGAGAGCATGCGCTCGCTGATGCCGGGGATCGCGCGGCGCAGCTCGGAGAAGTAGCCGGGGCCGTGCCGCAGGACGGCCACCACGAGGCCCGTCCAGCGCTTGCCCAGCAGGGCGAAGACCCTGGTCAGCGCATGGTCGACGCCGCCGCAGGCGGGGGCCGCGTTCACGCACGCCTCAAGGCTGCCGTCGGCCTGGGCCGGGCTGGTCGTCGCTACCTCTTGCTGGGCCATGTCTCACAGCCTACTCGGCACGCCCTGGTGACTAATAAAAAGTAAGCTGCTACGGTTATGGCAGCTGCAGAGAAAACAGCAGCTACTTATCCTATGGAGGTACTGTCATGGCCACTCTGCTGCACCTCGACGCGTCCGCGTTCGCCGAGGGCTCGGTCTCCCGAGAGGTCTCCGCCGCGTTCCGGGCGGCCTGGCAGGCCCAGAACCCCGACGGCACCGTCGTCCACCGGGACCTCGCCGCCGTACCGCTGCCGCACCTGACCGCCGACGGCATCTCGGCCGGCTTCGCCCCCGCGCAGACGCACAGCCCCGGGCAGGCCGCCGCCTTCGCGCTGCGCACCGAGCTGATCGAGGAGCTGGAGGGGGCCGACGTGATCGTCATCGGCACCCCGATGTACAACTTCACGATCCCGTCCAGCCTCAAGGCCTGGCTGGACCAGGTGATCCTGGTCGGCCGCACGGCGGGCGAGAACCCCTCCGCGGCCGGCAAGAAGGTCGTCGTGGTCTCGGCGCGCGGCGGCTCGTACGGGCCCGGCAGCCCGCGTGAGAGCTTCGAGTTCGTCACCACCTACCTGGAGAAGGTGCTGACCGGGATGCTCGGGCTGGAGGTCGACTTCATCGTCCCCGAGTTCACCCTGGCCGGGACCAACCCGGCGATGGCCGACTTCGTCGAGCACGCCCGCCGCTCCAAGGAGGAGGCCCTGGCGGAGGCCGGCCGCAAGGGCAAGGCGCTCGCCGCATAGCCGGCCGTCCCGGGAGGCGCGTCCGGTCGGGCGCGCCTTCCCCGCATTCGGCGGCCGCTGCTCCCATGCTGTAGGGCGCAGGGAATCCGACCGCCGAGCAGAGAGGCAGCAGCCACGTGACCTCGTCCCCGCCCGAGGAGGGCCCCGAGGGGGGCGCGGAGCGTGCCACCGGGCCGGACGGCGGCGCCGCGCCGGTCCGTCCGCTGGAGACCGCCGTCTTCACCGGCCCGGAGTCGGCGTTCTTCGCCACCTCCACGCTGATCCTCGGCGAGCGGACCGCGATCCTGGTGGACGCCCAGCTGACCCGCAGCGCCGGCCGCGAACTCGCCGAGTGGGTGGCCGGCAAGGGCCGCCGGCTGCTCGCCGTCCTCATCACCCACCAGCACCCCGACCACTACTTCGGCGTCGAGGAGGTGCTCAGGCTCTTCCCCGAGGCGCAGCTGCTGGCCGCGCCGCCCGTGGTGGACGGCATCCTGCGCACCGCCGCCGCCAAGGTCGCCCAGTGGAAGCCGGTGTACGGCGACGACATCCCGGACCACCCGCTGGTGCCCGCCCAGCTGCTGCCGCAGCCGTTGACGATCGACCACCAGCTGATCCAGGTGCTGCTGCTCGGGCAGGGCGACTGCGGCGGCTCCACCGTGGTGCACGTGCCCAGCGCCCGGACGGTGATCGCCGGGGATTTCGCCTGGAACGGCACCCACGTCTGGACCGCCGACACCACCCCCGGCGAGCGCGTGGAGTGGATCCGCAACCTCGGCCGGATCGCCGAGCTCGGCGCCGACCGGGTGATCGCCGGCCACCGGGCGCCCGATCAGGGCGACGAGTCGGCCCGGGTGCTCGCCTTCACCGGCGAGTACCTGCAGGACTTCGACCGGCTGCTGGCCGAGCACCCCGCCGACTCCGAGGCGCTGGTCGCGGCGATGGGCGCCCGGTACGGGGGGCTGACCCTGCCGGCCGTGCTGGAGCTGTGCGCGTCCGCCGCCACCGCCCGGGAGACCGCCGAGGAGGCCCCGGCCGCACCCGAGGCCGCGATGGACGGGGCCGCACCGGACGGGTCGGCGAACGGGTCCGCGACGGGCGGGTCGGTGAACGGGTCCGCCGGATCCGGGGAGCGGCCTCCGGCGGGCTGACCGGGCGCGTGATACTGGCGGCATGACGCCGTACGACGTGATCGTGCCGGCCGGGGGCGCCGCCCGCCGGCTCGGCGGAGCGGACAAGCCCGGCCTCACCGTCGGCGAGACGACCCTGCTGGACCGGGTGCTCGCCGCCTGCGCCGGTGCCCGGACCACCGTGGTGGTCGGCCCGGTCCGGCCCACCGCCCGCGCCGGGGTCCGCTGGACCCGCGAACGGCCGCCCGGCGGCGGCCCGGTGGCCGCGGTCGCGGCGGGCCTCGCCGAGGTGACCGCGGACGTGGTGCTGCTGTTCGCCGCCGACCTGCCGTTCCTGGACGAGCGGACGGTCCGACGCCTGGTCGACGCCCTGGCCCGGGACGCGGCCGACGCGGGAGCGGGTGCCGAGGGCTCCGAAGGTGCCGAGGGGGAGGGCGCCGAGGCCGCCGTCCTGGTCGACGCCGGCGGACGCGAGCAGCCGCTCGCCGCCGCCTACCGCACCGCCGCCCTGCGCGCCGCGCTCGCCGCCCTCGGCGACCCGGCCGGCCGCCCGCTGCGCCTGCTCACCGGCGGACTGCGCACCCTGCGGCTGGCCGACACCGACAGCGTCACCTACGACTGCGACACCTGGGAGGACCTCGCCCAGGCCCGCGAACGCGAGCGCGCCGAACGCCACGACTGACGCTCACAGCGCTCCCCACCTCGGCGTGAGCGAAACGACGCGCGCCGCTCATGGGGCAAACATCCCGGTCGTCCGGCGCATCGGGCAGCATGGGGGCCATGGAGCGCACGCTGGACGACTGGATCGCCGAGGTCCGGGACGAACTGGGCATCGAGTTGGACGTCGACGTCAAAGGACTGCTCGACCTCGCCCGGGTGGTCGCGCACGGAGTGGCCCGGCCGGCCGCGCCGCTGACCGCCTTCCTGATCGGCTACGCCGCGGCCCAGCAGGGAGGCGGCCCGCAGGCGGTGGCCGAGGCCTCGCGGCGGACGGCCGCGCTCGCCGAGCGCTGGACGGCCGCCGACGCGGAGGGTCCGTGAGCACCGCCGTGGCCGGACCGCGGCGCGCGATGACGACCGACTGGGCCCGCGCCCGCGAGCTGGCCCGCCGGGCCGGGCTGCGCCCGCTGCCGCCGCACACCCTGGCGCTCGCCGACGCCCTCGGCCGCACCCTGGCCGAACCGCTGACGGCGCTCACCGACCTGCCCGCCTTCGACACCTCCGCGATGGACGGCTGGGCCGTCGCCGGCCCCGGCCCCTGGCGGGTCTGCGGCCGGCTGCTGGCCGGGGAGCCGGCCACCGCGGTCCTTGCCGACGGCGCCGCCGTCGAGATCGCCACCGGCGCCCAGCTGCCGCCCGGCGCCACCGCGGTGCTGCGCCGCGAGCACGGCGAGCGGCAGGGCGCGCTGCTGCACGACCGCGCCCCGGGCTCGCTGACCCCCGGTCAGGACGTCCGCCCGCGCGGCCAGGAGTGCCGCCGCGGCGAGACACTGCTGCCGGCCGGCACCCCGGTCGGCCCGGCGG
This sequence comes from Kitasatospora sp. NPDC004240, assembly GCF_053603215.1. NCBI lineage: Bacteria > Bacillati > Actinomycetota > Actinomycetes > Kitasatosporales > Streptomycetaceae > Kitasatospora > Kitasatospora sp. NPDC004240. The sequence continues at coordinate 16,260 of NZ_JBSGFD010000157.1, forward strand.
TGCTGGGCCTGGCCGCCGCCAGCGGCCACGACCGGCTCCCGGTGCGCCGCCGTCCGGTGGTCGAACTGCTCGTCCTCGGCGACGAGTTGCTGGACTCCGGACTGCCCGGGCCGGGCCGGGTCCGGGACGCGCTCGGCCCGCTGCTGCCGCCGTGGCTGCGCGCGGCCGGCGCCGAGGTGGGCGAACCCCGCGCCGTACGGGACGACTTCGGGCTGCTACGGGACGCCGTCCGGCACTCCACCGCCGATGTGGTGGTGACCACCGGCGGCACCGCGGCCGGCCCGGTCGACTTCCTGCACCGGGCGCTCGCCGAGACCGGCGCCGAACTGCTGGTCGACGGCGTCGCCGTCCGCCCCGGCCACCCCATGCTGCTGGCCGCGCTGCCCGGCGGGCGGCACCTGGTGGGCCTGCCCGGCAACCCGCTGGCGGCGGTGGCCGGCACCGTCACCCTCGCGCTGCCGCTGCTGCACGCCCTGGCCGGCCGGAGCGCGGGGGAGGGCGAGCTCGCGCCCGCCGCGGTCGACCTGCCGGGCCACCCCGTCGACACCCGGCTGCTGCCGGTGCGGCGGGGCCCGCTCGGGGTGCTGCCGCTGGCCTTCGACGGCCCCGCGATGCTGCGCGGGCTGGCCCGGGCCGACGCGCTCGCCGTGGTGCCGCCCGGCGGCGTCGCGGCCGGCGGGCGGGTCGAACTGCTGGAGGCGCCGTGATCACCGGGAAGGGCCGCGGGGCCGGCTCCCGCACGCGGCGCCCCGCCGACGGCTCCTGGGCCGACGCCGGCGTGGTGCTGCCCGCCCGGCGTGCCGTGCCCGCGCTGCGCCAGGTCGGCTCGCGGCTGCTGATCGCGCTGGGCGTCCTGCTCTCCACCGCCGTCATCGTCTGGCTGGACCGCGACGGCTACAACGACAACGCGGGCGGCGGGCTGAGCTTCCTGGACGCCGCGTACTACGCCACCGTCACCCTCTCCACCACCGGGTACGGCGACATCACGCCGTTCAGCGACAGCGCCCGGCTCACCAACATCTTCGTGATCACCCCGCTGCGGGTGCTCTTCCTCATCATCCTGGTCGGCACCACCCTCGAGGTGCTCACCGAACGCACCCGCCACCAGTGGCGGTTGAACCGCTGGAGGTCCACCGTGCGCGAGCACACCGTCGTGATCGGGTACGGGACCAAGGGCCGCACCGCCGTCGAAACCCTGGTCGGACAGGGGGTGCGCAAGGACGAGATCGTGGTCGTCGACCCGCAGCGCAAGGTGATCGACCAGGCCGCCCAGCACGGGCTGGTGGGCGTGGTCGGCGACGCCACCCGCAGCGACACCCTGCTGCGGGCCGGACTGCCCGACGCCTCCCGGGTGGTGGTCGCCCCCGAACGCGACGACACCGCGGTGCTCATCACGTTGACCGCGCGTCAGCTCAACAAGGGCGCCACCGTGGTGGCGGCCGTCCGCGAGGACGAGAACGCCCCGCTGCTGCGGCAGAGCGGCGCCGACGTGGTGATCACCAGCTCCAGTTCGGCGGGCCGGCTGCTCGGCATGTCGATGCTCAGCCCGCACGCCGGCGCGGTCATGGAGGACCTGCTCACCTACGGCACCGGCCTGGACGTCCACGAGCGCCCGGTGACCCGGGCCGAGGCAGGGCAGAGCCCGCGCGACCTCGACGACCTGGTGGTGGCCGTGGTGCGCGGCCGGCGGGTGATCAACTACACCGAGCCGGAGGCCGCCACGCTGCAGCTCACCGACCGGGTGATCGTGATCCGCGGGCCGGTGGCCCCGGTTCGTTAGAGTCGCGGTATGAGCGAGCAACTGCACGCCCCGTTCGGCACCTTCGAGACGGTCGCGGTGGCCCTGGACGTCTGGGAGCTGCTGGCCCCGCCGGTGGCCGACGCGCTGAAGAACTGGGACGACCGGGAGGCGGCCCGGTCGGTCCTGTACGTGGACACCGACCCGGGGAAGGCGGACACCGCGGTCTTCTGCGCCGAGTACGACGTCCCGGCCGAGGCCTCGGCCAACTGCGTGGTGGTGGCCGCCAAACGCGGCGGGGAGACCACCCTGGCCGGCTGCCTGGCCCTCGCCCACACCCGGGTGGACGTCAACCGCGCCGTCCGTCAGCGGATGGCGGCCCGCAAGGCCTCCTTCGCGCCGATGGACACCGCCGTCGAACGGACCGGCATGGAGTACGGCGGCATCACCCCGGTCGGCCTGCCCGCCGACTGGCCGCTCCTGATCGACCCTGCGGTGGCCGCGACGCCGTACGTGCTGGTCGGCAGCGGACGGCGGCGCGGCAAGCTGATCCTGCCCGGGCCGGCGCTGGCGCGGCTGCCCGGCGCCGAGGTGCTGGACGGCCTGGCGGGCTGAACCGCCGTGCCCGGCGCGGCCGTACGGACCGCGCGGGGCACGCGCGGCGGGCGGCGGCCACGCAGTAGTTTCGGGGCATGCATGCGATGACGATTCCCGAACCCGGCGGCCCCGAGGCACTCGTCTGGGCGGAGGTGCCCGACCCGGTGCCCGCCGAGGGCGAGGTCCTGGTGGAGGTCGCGGCCACCGCCGTCAACCGCGCCGATCTGCTCCAGCGGCAGGGCTTCTACGACCCGCCGCCCGGTGCCTCGCCCTACCCGGGTCTGGAGTGCGCCGGGCGGATCGTCGCGCTCGGCCCCGGCGTGGCCGGGTGGGCGGTGGGCGACGAGGTGTGCGCGCTGCTCGCGGGCGGCGGCTACGCCCAGCGGGTCGCGGTGCCGGCCGGGCAGCTGCTGCCGGTGCCCAAGGGGCTGGACATGACGGAGGCCGCCGCGCTGCCGGAGGTCGCCTCGACCGTCTGGTCCAACGTCTTCCTGACCGCCCACCTGCGCCCCGGCGAGACCGTCCTGGTGCACGGCGGGGCCAGCGGGATCGGCACCATGGCGATCCAGCTGGCCAAGGCGGTCGGCGCCCGGGTGGCGGTGACGGCGGGCAGCGCCGCGAAGCTGGCCCGGTGCGCCGAGCTCGGCGCCGACATCACGATCGACTACCGCGAGCAGGACTTCGTCGAGGTGCTGCGCGAGGCCACCGGCGGCGCCGGGGCGGACGTGATCCTGGACATCATGGGCGCCAAGTACCTGAAGCGGAACGTGGACGCGCTGGCGGTCAACGGCCGGCTGGTGATCATCGGCCTGCAGGGCGGCGTCAAGGCCGAGCTCGACCTCGGCGCCCTGCTGCGCAAGCGCGGCGCGGTGATCGCCACCAACCTGCGCGGGCGCCCGCCGGCCGAGAAGGCGGCGATCGTGGCGGCCGTGCGGGAGCACGTGTGGCCGCTGGTCGAGGCGGGCGTGGTGAAACCGGTGGTCCACCGGGTGCTGCCGCTCACCGGGGCCGCCGAGGGGCACCGGCTGCTGGAGGCCGGCGAGCAGGTCGGCAAGGTCGTGCTGAGGGCCTGAGCCGCGGGGAGGCAGGGAGGGAGCGGCGGCCGGGCGGAGGCCGAGTGTTCGAAATGCCTGGATTGTCGGAGTGTGTGAGGCTGGTCCGGAGCTGTCCCGCCGCCGACCCCGCCCGTGCGGGGCCGGCCGTCGGAAGGACCTCCGACCGTGGCTGCATCCTCGTACGCGCTGCTCGGGCCGCTGCCCGCCGCTCCCTCCCCCGGTCGTACCCGCCGGACCCCTGACCGCGTCCGCCGCCCGGGCCGTCGCCGGCGGCTGTTCGCGGCGGCGGCGATCGGGCTGCTCCTGCCGCTGATGCCGGCCACCGTGGCGGTCGCCGCGCCCTCGCCGGCGCCCCCGCGCGCCCAGGACGGCCACCCCTGGCCGGACCGGGGCGGCGAGGGGTGGAACGACGAGGGCCACGGAGACGGCCGGTGGGACGGCGCCGACGACGGCGCCGACGAGGACCGCGGCGAGGACCGCGGCGAGGACCGCGGCGAGGACCGCACCGGGAGCCGCGACGAGGGCGCGGACGAAGGGGTGGACCGGGACACGGGCGGGGGCGCGAACGGGCAGGCCGTCGTCGAGGACCGGGCCGTGGGTCCGACCGCCGTGGAGCCGACCGTCGACCGGACCGTGGGTCCGACCGCCGCGGCGACCCCGTCGGACGGCTCCGAGGGCCTGCGGGACGTCCGCGACGAGCTGGGCCGCCGCCACCGCACGGCCCTGGTCCCGCACCGCGCCGCCCCCGGTCCGGAGCACGCCGCCACCCGGGCGGCCCGCGCCGAGGCGGACCGGCGCGCGGCCCGCGACGCGGGCCCGGCGACCGCCGAGGCCGCCGGCGCGGC
>NZ_JBSGFD010000158.1:0-20265 GCF_053603215.1 Kitasatospora sp. NPDC004240
CGTACGGGTGGCGGGCGTACCGCCATCCGGGTACCGGACCGCCCCACCAGGTGTAGCGCCCACCCGCCCCGTAGCGGCGGGAGGGCCTGCCGGGGCGGTCCGGTGGCATCGCCTGGCGCGCCGTCCGGGTCCGAGGTGGCCTCAGCTGCGCGTCGGCCGCCCCGATGCCCGTGGTGCGGGCCCGTGGGCCGCCGCGCTCCCCCCGCCCGCCGCGGAAACCGGTTTGCCGGCGGACAACGGGCTGTGCCAGCCTCTTGTGTCATCTCTCCGAAAGGGCTGATCGTGACCCTCGGCATGGTTCTCGGCGACATCTCCTCTCGCGCTTCGACGCGGGAGCGGTAGCCCTACCCGCCCTGACGCAGCCCGTGCCGTGGCACGGGCCGTTCCCTCCTGCTCCTCGTCGAAGTGCTCTTCGTGTCCAGCACCTTCGATCACGAGGAGTACGTGGGTGTCCACGATCCACTGGAGCGAGACCGACATCCCCCGTCGCGCGCTCTGGCATTCCGAGAACGCGACTCCGCCTCCCCGCAGGGTCATCAGCGCGGACGACCGGATGACGGCCGACGCCGCCTACCGCCTGGCCTGCGAAGGTACGGCCCTGTTGTGGCGGGGCGACTTCCACAACGCACGTCAACTGCTGCGGGCGATGAGCCGCCGCATCGACCGGAAACCTCCCCGGCACGGTGACGGTCCGGCAGAGTTCTTCCACCTGCACCGCCGGGCCCGTGGTCACCGTGCCCGCGTGCTGGGCAGACTCCTCGTCCTGTTGGAGGACGACCATCACCTGAGTCTGCGCAGAGCCCCCGACGTCCGCCGGGCCTGCACCGAGGCGTACGGTCCGCCGTCCGCGCCCACGGCTGTCTCGCTGACCGAACTGCTGGGCGTGATCGGAGCGCATGAATGGCGTGCGAGGGGTGTGGAGGTACCGGCCCTGGACGCCCGCATTCACCCTCACTACGGGGTGTTCTCACCGGTCAGGGGAGAGTACGTCGACCTCGTCGCGCAGGCGCCGCTGCCCGCGCCGACGGATCCTCGCGCGGTCCGCCGCACCGCATTCGATCTCGGAACGGGGACGGGAGTGCTCGCGGCGGTCCTGGCCCGTCGGGGAATCGACCACATCGTGGCCACCGACATCAACGCGCGAGCTCTGGCCTGCGCGCGTGACAACGTCCGCCGGCTGGGTCTCACCGGGCGCGTCGACATCGTCGGTCACCGCCTCTTCCCCGAGGGGCGCGCGGATCTTGTCGTCTGCAACCCGCCCTGGATCCCGGCCCGGCCGACCTCCGCGGTGGAGCAGGGTGTCTTCGATCCGGACGGCGGCATGCTCCGCGACTTCCTGACCGGACTCTCCCCGCATCTCGAACCGGGTGGTGAGGGATGGCTGATCCTCTCCGACCTGGCCGAGCTCCTCGGGCTCAGGACACGCGGCGAACTGCTGGCTGCCATCGAGGCGGCGGGCCTGCGCGTGGTGGACAGGATCGACACCAGGCCGCGGCACCCACGGACGAGGGAGACCACGGATCCCCTCCACGCCGCCCGGGCCGCCGAAGTCACCTCGCTCTGGCGGCTCGCCGTCACATGACCTCTCCCGCGGCGGTCGCCCGGGGCGAGAGGTCCGCCGCCCCCGGCGATCGCCGGCCGAGTTCCCGGCCCGCTCCGGTCCTCCACCTCCGTGCATCGCCCCGGGCCGGTGTTCTCATGAGCCCGTGCCGTGGCCGGCGAGGATGACGGCGCCGGCGGTGAAGAGGCGTCGGCAGCGTCGGGTCATGGCGTCGGGGGTCTGGTCGGGGTGGTCGATCCACCAGCGGACCAGGGCGGTGCAGAGGCCGCGCCAGGCGTACTTGAGGGCGCCAGCGTCGAGGGGGTCGTCGGAGGCGGCGGCGGCTTCGAGCAGGCCGGCGGTGCCGACGGCGGCGAGGTCGTCGATGGCGTCGCGGTAGTGCGCGGCGCGCCGGGCGGCGTCGCTGCCGGGGGGCAGGGTGGTGTCGTAGAGGACGAACCAGGCCTCGCGCTGGTCGTCGAGGGCGGCGAACAGGGCGTGCAGGACCCGCAGCGGTACGGACGGTACGGGCTCGGCGTCGAGGCCCGCGCAGGCGCCCGCGCCCGGGCCGGGTTCGCAGGTGGGGTCGGGTTCGGCCATCGCGGTGCGGATGGCCTGGAGCAGTCGCTCGCCGACCGGGTCGAGACAGGCGAGGTAGAGGTCCTGCTTGCCGCCGAAGTACTGGTGCAGCAGGGGTTTGGTGACGCCGACACGGGTGGCGATGGCGGCCATGGTGGTGGCCTCGTAGCCGCGGCGGCCGAACTCCTCGGTGGCCGCTGCCAGGACCTGTCGTTCGCGCTCGGCCCTCGGCACGCCCTTGGTGCCGGCCCGGGAAGGAAACGTTGCCATGCCAGCAGATTTTACCCTACGGTAAATTACCGCAGGGTAAATTCTATCGACGTCGACCTCGCTGGAGCACCCCCATGCCCGCCACCGCGACCGACCCCGCCCAGCCCGACCCCGCCGAGCCCGTCGACCGCCGCGGCCCCACCCGCCGCCCCGGTGCCTCCGGCCCGGCAGGCCTCGGGCTGTCCCGCTCCTCCCGCGTCCGTTCGTGGTGGGGCTGGGGCCATGCCGACGCCCACCCCTCCGATGCCGAATGCGTCGCGCTGGGGGCGCTGCTGCCCGGCACCCTGGCCCGCCCGCTGCCCGTACCGCGCGTGGCCGACCTGGCCATCGCCCGCCCCGCCGTGACACCCCCGCCCGCGCTCGCCCACCTGGTCACGGCCGATCCTCCCGTACGGGCCGCGCACGCCATGGGCAAGGCCTACCGCGACGTCATCCGCGCCCTGCGGGGCGCTCCCCGGCGCATCCCGGACCTGGTGGCCCGCCCCACGGCCGATCGCGAGGTGGCGGACCTGCTGGACTGGGCCGGTACCCACCGGGTGGCCGTGATCCCCTTCGGCGGCGGCTCCTCCGTCGTCGGCGGGGTGGAGTACCGGGGCCGGGAGCACCGCGCGGTCCTGTCCCTCGACCTGACCTCGATGAACCGGGTCCTGGAGATCGACCACGTCAGCCGGTCCGCCCGCATCCAGGCCGGCGCGCTGGGCCCCGTACTGGAGGAGCAGCTGCGGCCCCACGGCCTGACGCTGCGCCACTTCCCGCAGAGCTTCGAGTTCTCCACCCTGGGCGGCTGGCTGGCCACCCGCGCCGGCGGCCACTACGCCACCGGCCCCACCCACATCGACGACTTCGTGCAGTCCATGACCGTGGTGACCCCCGCCGGCGCCGGCACCTCCTGGCGTCTGCCGGCCTCCGGTGCCGGACCGTCGCCCGACCGGCTGTTCCTCGGATCGGAGGGCGCCCTCGGCGTGATCACCGAGGCGTGGATGCGCCTGCGGGAGCGCCCCCGCCACAAGGCCTCCGCCTCGGTGGCGTTCACCGACTTCCAGCAGGCGCTGGACGCGGTGCGCGCCATCGCCCGATCCGACCTCGCCCCGGCCAACTGCCGCCTCCTCGACCCCGGTGAGGCCCTGTTCGCCGGCGCCTCGCACGACGGGAGCGCCGTGCTGGTCCTGGGCTTCGAATCCGCCACCGCCCCCGTCGCCGACCGCCTCGCCGCCGCCGTCGGCCTGGCGCGCGCCCACGGCGGCCACGTCCCGTCCGGAGGCCACGTCCCGCCCGCCACCGACCGCGGTGGCGCGGCGGAAGCGGCGGACGCGGCGGTGGGTGCGTGGCGTTCGGCGTTCCTGCGCATGCCCTACCTGCGCGACGGCCTCGCCCGGATGGGCGCCGTCGTCGACACCTTCGAGACCGCCGCCACCTGGGACCGCATCCCGGCCCTGATCGACGCCGTCCGTACCGAGGTCACCGCCGCCGCCCTGAAGGCCACCGGGCAACGGGCCGCCGTCAACTGCCGCCTCACCCACGTCTACCCCGACGGCGCGGCCCCCTACTTCACCGTCGCGCTACCCGGCCGCCCCGGTGACGAGGTGCGCCTCTGGGACGACATCAAGGCCGTCGCCGCCGACGTCCTGCACCGTCACCGCGCCACCATCACCCACCACCACGCCGTCGGCCGCGACCACCGCCCCGCCTACGACCGCCAGCGTCCCGAACCCTTCGCCCTGGCCCTGCGCGCGGCCAAGGACGCCCTCGACCCCCACCACATCCTCAACCCCGGTGTGCTCCTCGACTGACGGCCATCCCGCACCGTCGTGACGGGCTTCCCGGGCGGGGGCGTCGCCCCGCCGCGCCCGGGCGGGGGCGCGTGGACCCGTCGTCCTCGTGGCGCGGTTGCGAACTCTGCCGCGTGCCCTGGACGGGAATCTCAGTCGTCGAGCCAGGCAGCCGCAGTGCAGAAGAGGGTCAGGATCAGCCATCCGACGACGGGGGCGGCCAGGATCGCGGTGAGTGAAAGCTGCGTCGGCACGAGCATGTTGAAGCCGAAGTACGTCATGGGGGCGATGAAGAGGGCGGAGCCGTTGGCGAAGGGGAGCGCATCCGCGCCCTCCCGTGACCAGGTCAGGCCGAAGACGGTGAGTGCCGATCCCAGGCCGGCCAGGAAGGACACCTTGAAGGCGGTCTGCCAGAGCCTGCCCGGGAACTGGGCGCTCGTCCCGTTGTAGGACATCTCGGCCACCCGCCCCCGGTAGACCGTCATCTCCACGTCCACGCCGACTTCCACGGCGTCGTAGAGGTTCGAGCTGACCGAGTAGTCGTGCCCGGGTGCCGTCTCGCGTGCCACGGTCAGCGTGTACTTGGAGATCTCGCCGACGGTGCTGTCCTTGGCCGTCACCTTGCCGGTCCTGCGCAGCACGCAGTCCGTGCCGGACGTGTGCGCCGCCGTCCCGCACACCGGGGCGGTGCGGTGGGCGTTCACCACGTCGTTCGCCTCCAGGAACAGGCCGAAGCCGAGAACGGTGGCAGCCAGCCCTGCCAGGAGGAACAAGCCCTGCACCAGCGCGCGGGCGACCGCCTCCGCGGAGAGCCGGCGCCGGGCCGGCGGCTTCGCGTCCCTGATCCGATCGTCCATCGCAACCCCCATCGATCACGCCCACGGGCACCTCCCCGATGCCCGGTAGGGATGATTCCCGGCAGGTGGACGACGCGGACATGCCGCGACACTCTTGTGGCGAAGTCGTGAAGATTGCGACCCGGGGGGCGAGCCCAGGTCCGGCACGGCGGTGCCGGACGGCAGCGATTCCCACGTAGGGCCGCCCGAGCGGTCACAGCGCCGGCCGGCTAGGCGTCGAGGTAGCGGTAGTCGCCATCCGGGAGGCCGATCACCAGGTCGCCGTCGCGGACCCGCCATTCGCTCATGCCGTCGACGTCGTGGCTGACCAGGAACAGCCCGCGGGGCCTGTCGTCGTACTCGTCATCCTGGTAGGAGGCGGGGATCCGGGCGATCTGACGCAGTCTCTCCTCGAACCAGCCGAGGGACACCGCGCGGATGTTGCCCCCGTAGAAGGCCCATCCGATGCCGTTGTACTGCGTCGTGGGGAAGGCCCAACCCCCGCTGTAGGTGCGCTCCGGATCGTCGGGCGCCACAATCTCCTTGATTCGGGCGAGCTGTTCTTCGTCACACTCCAGCCAGCCCCTGACCGAGACCATGGTTCCCACAGCGGATGCTCCTCGTTCGCGTGGCGCTGCCACGGCGCACGACTCCTACGGGCTTGCACGCTAGAGGTGACCGGCTCGGTCGTGCAAAGGGATTGGCAGACGGGTCGGCGCCGCCGCAGGCATGAGTGGGCCGTCCCCTTCCGGTCGCCGCCTGCGATCGTGTGCCGGGCCTGCCACTGACCTCGCCGACGGCCGGCCTGCGGAGCTTCGTGGTCACGGCAGCACCGCACCGCAGCCCACCGGACAGCGACGCGGGGTCGTCGCAACGCCCGTAGTACAGTCGCGTAAAGGATGATCACCAGGGGGGACGGATGACGGCGAAGCGGAGCAAGCGCATCGCGTGGGGTCTCACGGGCGGGGCGGTGGCGGCGATCCTCGCCTACCTGTCGGGCTACCAGGCCTCGCAGTCCGGCGGGCTGGTGGAGGTCGAACGCTGGCTGAACCACCCCGTGCCCCTGCTCGGAACGGCGGTCGTGCTGCTGGTGGTGTCGGCCGTGCTCGGGCCCGGGTCCCGCACCCGGTTGTGGCGGATGGCGTCGGCGGCCGTGCTGGCGGTGGTCGTCGCCGTCGGTGCGGTGGGGGCGGTCTCGTCGTTCGTGCTGGGCGGTACGCGGTCGGCCGACCGCAAGCCCGCCCCGAACCACCCCGACCGCGTGCTGACCGTCACCGACATCGCGTACTCGATCGACCCGGTCCACCACGTGGAGCTGCGGACCGGCAGCGGCTGGGCCGCCCGCCACTGGGACCTGGGCACCTGGGACGAGGGCGACGGCCTCCGCGGGGCCGAATGGAGCGCGGCGGACCAGATCACCCTGACCACGTACAAGCAGACCAGGGTCTACACCCTCGCCCCGGACGGCCGACCCGGCCAACCCCGCATCACCGTCAACCGTTAGACCCTGTCCGGCCGGCCGTGGCCCCGGTGCGTCTACGGAGCGTGCTCCAACAGGGCCGCCACGTCGACGATCTGGTCCGCGGGTGGGGCGGTCACCGTGACGGGCTTGTCGTAGTCGGTGAAGTCCACCTGGAAGTCCTCGGCCTGGGACTTCACACGCACCGGACGGGGTGGTCCCTCCGCGGCGATGTAGCCCAGGAACGGCGGGGTCTCCGGACTGGTGAAGGAGACGCCTACGGACCTCCTCCCGCGTACCGATCGCACCCCGTCGGAGATCGCCTGCTCGTCGGCCTCCGCGGCGCCGACGATGGGGACCCTCGCGAGGTCGCAGAACCCGGCGACGTCGTCCAGCGCCTGACCCCGGGGCATACGGAACCAACGCCCCCTGAACTTCTCCGCGGTGGCGGCGCCCCAGCTGTCGGCGAACGACTGCGGGTCCAACCTGATGAAGGTCTCCCCCTGAACGCCGACGGCCTGGCTCGGACCCTGTCCCTCCTGGATCGTGGTAGCGGCGCAGTTGCCGCTGCGGTCGGCCGACACGGTGAAGGTGGCCCTCAGCCCGTCCTTCACGGCGAAGCCCGTCATCGTCACCGAGGCGACCTTCCGGAACTCGGCCCGCGCCGTCTCCAGGACGATCACCCCCGTCATGGACTCCAGCCGCTCGGTGGGGCTCGGCGTGGTCGTCGGGGCCGCGGCGCCGGTCGGTTTCGCGGCTGCCCCGTCGTCACCGCCACACGCGGTGGCGGTGATGGCGAGGCACACGACGAGGGTGGCCGTGGCGGCTGCGCGCCGGGTGATGGGCATCGGGGTCATTCGATGGGGCCGTTCTGCTGATCAGGTGGTGGAACAGCTCCGAACGATGACGGTCGCGGCTCCGCTGCGTCAACGAACGTTTCGCGACCGTGATCTCCCGCCACGACGACGCCCGCAGCCCGGGGCCACGGTGCCCTGGATGTCCGGGACAGCGTCGGCGACCTGCTGCGGGCCGCCGAGCGGGCCTGCTCCACCGGGGACGGCGACGACTGTTTCCTGGCCCGGCTGCCGGAGTGGCCCCGGCCGGACCTGGTCTGGCTCCCCCTCGACAACAGCCCCCTGCTTGACGGGCGCTGATGACCCGATCCGCTCCCGGTTCGCCGTACCACGGCGGCTTCATCCCCCGGCTGAAGCGAGTATCCCTGTCGGCGCCGGACACCCGGGGGACGCCCGCCGCGCGGGGTGCGGCAGGATGACCCGGTGAACATCCTCCGTCGACACAGGCCGCCCGTTCCATGCTCCGCCGTACGCTCGGGCCCCTTCGGGTGCGGGCGTCGGTCCGGGGCGCCGCGGCCGACCGATGGGGAGCGCTGACGTGCTGCCGTACGTGTACCGGGTCACCAAGTACGATCCCGCGGACCGCGACGAGCGAGACGTCTACACGGGCACGCTGGAGGCGGTCAGCGATCACGGGCCGGTGGAGGCCGCCTACCTGCGGGCCGTCGCCGCCTTCGCCGAGGACTGCGGCGTGGCGCACCTCGCGATCCGCGAGCCCGAGGTAGCGCTCGGCTTCACGCACTTCGGTCTGGAACCGGCCCTGGACGGCGACGGTCTGGCCGGGCTCTTCCCGCCGGACCTGGCCGGCTACCACGACGGGGCGCGGGTGCCGCTCCCGCTGGCCCTGGAACTGGTGCGGGCCATGCTCCGCGACAGCGGCGCCTGGTGCCGTCTGGAGGCGGAGGGCACCCTCGCCGTGCACGTCGGCTGGGACCAGTACCTCTTCGTGAGCGCCGACAGGCCCTGCGAAGCGGCGGTGGCGCGCACCCGCGAACTCGGGCTCTTCCCCGAGCCGCTGGACGCCTCCCCGTACGACGCGGACTCCGACGATCGGGGCGGACAGCGCCCGGCCGACGACGTCTTCTGGGCACGGGTGCGCTGGTGCGTGGGCGGGGGTGAGGCGGCGCTGCTGGAGGAGATGCACGTCGGTAACGCCTCCCGCTGGCACCGGCTCACCGACGACGCCACGATCGACGAGGTACGTGCCCGGCTCGCCCCGCGTGCCTGCCTCGCAGTCTGGCCGGACTTCCTCACCGACGTCGCGGCGGTCCTCGCAGCCCTGCCCGCCGACGGCCTGACGGAACTCGTCCGCGAGGACCGGGACGGGCGGATCACCAGCGTGGTCGCCGACGAGGACGAGCTCCCGGCCCTGGCCGCCGCATTGTCCGACGCCCGGGCAGCCGCCCTCCTGCCGATGGCCGTCGACGAGCGGAAGCCCCTCTGCACGGCCGTACTCCCGGACGAGGACGGCGTCCTGCGCGCCCGGTGGGGCACCGATCCCGCCCCGGGTGACCGGGACTGGGCCTTCCTGGCGACCTTGTGCCGCGGCCAGCACGTGAGTGGTGTGGTCACCGCGATCGCGGACTCCGGCGTCACGTTCGTCGACATCGGCGGCTTCACCACTGCGATCGACATCCCCGGACCGCCCGGCCACCCCGTCGGCCACCCGGGCGAGGCCGTCACGGTCGGCCAATGGGTCACGGCGGAGATCCTCGACGTCGACATGGTGAGGGAACGGGTGGCGCTGTCCCTCAAGTCCGTGTCGGCGGAGCCGAAGTAGTAGACCCCGCAGGCCGGTTGGGCCGGCACGGTGAACGGCGGCAGCAGCCGGCAGCGGAGTGGGCTGTTCCCTCGGAGGATCTCCCAATGTTGGATCGGACGGAAAGATGAGCATCGAACTCGAGCGGTTGGCCCGGATCCTCGGCGAGCCCTCACAGCGGCCGGCGGCCACACCCTGGGAGCGTTCGCCCGCGGAGGTCGGTTTCGCCTTCCCGGCGGACTACCGGCAGTTCGTGGACCGGTACGGGTGCGTGCGGATCAACGGTGAGTTGTCCGTGCCGGTGCCGAGCCTGCGCTCCTACGACGGTGGGCAGATCGTCGGGTTCCCCGGATTCGTACGCAGGACGACGGACGGGATCGCCGCTGAACTCGCGGCCGATTCGGACTGCCCCTACCTTGTCCATCCCGAGGCCGGCGGGCTCCTGTCCTGGGGTTCGAACCTCAACGCGGACCAGTTCTTCTGGCTGACCGAGGGCGACGATCCGGACGCCTGGCCCGTGGTCGCGTTCTTCCGGAGCCTGGAGGAATGGGACCGGTTCGACGGAGGTTTCGCGGCCTTCCTCCTCGCCGTCGTCGAGGGGACCTACGAGTACGCCGACGAGGTGGCGCCGGCCGGCTCTGACGAGCCGCTGTGGCGCTACCAGGGTGACTGGAACCGGGTGGAGTAGGGGCTCCTCCAGTCTCGGGGGAACCACCCGGCGCGGCCGGTGTGATCACGGAGTCCGCGCCTTCCCCGGCCCTGTTTTCCGGGCCGGGCACGCGGGGTACGGGATACCCGCCGCTGATCGGCGGAACCTCCCGTGCGGCTGTCGCGTCGATCTTGTTGTCGGAGCATGACAGTACGCTCACGACGTTGTCGATCACGGGGAGAGATGATGGCAGACGGCACCGTCCGGGTGAACCCGGACACCCTCGCCGGAGCGGGGAAGACGTCCTTGGACCTGAAGCAGGACGTGCTGAAGACCGCGGGGACGCTGAAGGGCGCCTCGACCTCGGCGGCCTCGGGGCTGGCGGGCTGGCAGACGGCGGCGAAGCTGACCCAGTTGGCGTCGCGCTGGGAGACCCTGTCCGACGCGCTGGGCGAGCGGCTCGGCCGGACCGGCGGCAATCTCGAACACAACGCGCAGCAGTACCGTACGACCGAGCAGGCCAACCACGCGGCATTCGGGGGCTGAGCGCGATGCTGACAGTCGATCAGGTACGTGATGCCAAGCTCGCCAACCTCAAGTCGGCGGCGGAGGAGTGGGCCACAGGGGCCCGTCGGATCGGGGAGTACGCCGCCCGCTACCGCGCCGAGGTCGCGGAGGCCACCACGCGCAGCGGCTGGTCGGGCCCGGCCGCCGACAGCGCGCGCCCGGCGATGGCCGGGGACCAGCAGCAGTTGGACGCCGCCCACAAGGAGGCGCTGGCCATCGCCCGGGCGCTGGCCACCGCGGTGGGCGAGTTCGGCATCGCGCAGCGGGAGTTGGCCATGGGCCTCGACGCGGCCGACCGCCTCGGGGTGAAGGTCTCGCCGGACGGCGGGGTGAGCTGGCCGCCGCAGATGCGCAACGACCCGGACACCAGGTCCGGCCCGCTCGCCCAGCAGGCGGCCGGGGTGCACCGGCAGATCAACGACGCGCTGCAGAAGGCCACCCAGGCCGACCTGGACGTCGCGCGCGACCTCCAGCAGGACATGGGCATCAACGCGGACACGTTCAACGGCAGTGCCACCGAGGGGCGGCGGACCGACCCGAACAAGATCCTCGCCGAGTACCAGGTGAAGGACGACCCGGACGGCACCACGCTCTACCCGGACGCGGTGACGGCGTGGATGTTCGGCGTGGACCGGAGCAGGATCACCAAGACCGAGGCGACCATGCTCGACAACCTGTCGGCCTTCGAGCAGAGCGACTTCAAGGACATCCGGGACAAGGCGTGGGACGTCTCCGACGGGAAGTTCTCGAACGTCAACGGCGCCAACGACAGCCATCGGGACGCCTTCCGCCACGCCTACTGGAACGCGCTGATGACCCGCCGCTACGGCGAGAAGTGGACCGCGCGGTACGCCAGCGCCCACGAGCAGCTGCCCGGCAACCCCGCTGACCGGGAGGCCATGGACCTCTACAACAACGAGGTCGGCCGGAAGATCGCCGTCGCCAACCCGAAGGCCTCCGACGAGGAGCTCGCCCGGTTGATCGAGGACGCCGTCAAGCGTGGGGACACGGTGGTGGTCAAGCCCGACGGCGGTGCGCTCGACTACAGCGACCAGGTGCGGGACGGCAAGACCGGCCTGTCCAACGAGAGGCCCGGGCAAGGCGGCAAGGACCCGGGCGCCATCCCGGACGCGGAGTACTGATGCGCCGGGCCCGAAGCCTTGCCGGGCTGCTGGCCGCCACCGCGCTGACGGCGGGGACGATGGGGCTGGCGGCCGGCTGCGCGGGCGGCGAGGAGCCGGTGAAGGCCGTCATCAGCGCCGAGCTGGACGCGCAGTACGCCGCGCTGCGCCAGGGCACTGCGGAGGCGGTGCTCAAGGCGCCGCAGGGGATCGACTGGGACACCGTCTACGTCTTCCCGACGGACACCAGCGACAAGACGATCACCGAGGTGGTGGGTGACCCGGTCGAGTGGCAGGAGCAGAACGTCACCCGGTCGTCGTCGGAGCTGATGGTCTTCGTCCTGAAGGGCGAGGCCGTCGGCGCGTACGAGATCGCCTGGGGGCTCTCCTCCGCGCAGTACCGGCACCCCTTCCACCGTGAGGTGCGGCTCAGCATCGAGGGCGCCGAGAAGTCCGTCCAACTGACCGGGCAGTAGGGGTACCGCCCCGGCACGCTCGTGCCGGGGCGGTACCGGTCCGCCGGTCGGGTGGCCGCACGCGGACGAGCCGCACGCTCACCTCTCGCCTCCGTGCTCAGGGCTGATCGTCTCGCCCTCGTGCTCAGGGCTGGTCGCCGTCCGCCGGGTCGCAACCCTGGCGGACGGCGGCGGGCTCTGGCTCGGTTCGGGTTCGGGATCGGGGCGGGGGAGCAGGAACGGTGTGGCCAGCACGAGCAGGCCGGCGAGGGCGATGGCGGTGCGGGGCCCGGTCAGGACGGCGAGGGCGCCCCAGACGGCGGTCAGCAGGGCGGTGGCGGCCTTGGTGGTGACGGTCCAGGCGGTCAAGGTGCGGGCGAGGCGGTCGGTCGGGGTGTGCTGGAGCCGGTAGGTGGCCTGGAGGGGGTTGAAGAGGGCGCAGCTGAGGATGAGGCCGAGTTCGGCGGCCATCACGAGGGCCAGCCCCGGGGTGCCGGGCCCGGGCAGCGCGAGGGCGATGGGCCACGGGGCGCGCAGGGCCCCGGCGGCGAGGAGGACCCGGTGCCGGCCGTAGCGGGCGGCCAGGGGCGGGGCCAGTCGTGCGCCGATCGGTCCGGCGATCGCGGGTGTGGTGAGGGCGATGGCGTACTGCCAGGGCGCGAAGCCGAGTTGGCCGAGCATGAGGACGGCGAGCAGCGGTTCGGTGGCCATCACCAGGGCGTTGAACAGCACGGTGTTGAGGAACAGGGGCCGCAGTGTCGGCCGGCTGAGGATGTGGCGCCAGCCGTCGAGGAGGTCCCCGGCACGCATTCGCGCGGCCTTGGTGCGCTCGGACGGGCGGGGTTCGGGGCTTCGGACGGCCCGGATGCCGAAGGCGGAGAGCAGGTGGCTGACGGCGTCGGCGGTCACGGTCGCCACCGGGCCCAGGAGTGCGATCGCCGCGCCGCCCAGGGGCGGTCCGACGGCCGTGATGGTCCAGGCCGTCGACTCCAGCCGGGCGGTGGCGGTGAGGAGGTCCCCGGGCGCGAGCAGGGTCTTGAGGTAGGGGCCGGACGCGGCGCGGTAGGTGATGTCCGCGGTGGCCACGACGGTGGCGACCGCGAGGAGCTGGGCGAGGGAGAGCACGCCCAGCGCGTACGCGGCGGGGATGGTGAGCAGCGCCGCGCAGCGGGCGAGGTCGGCCGTGATGAGCACGGGACGCTTGCGGCGGAACTCCACCCACGGGCCGAGCGGCACCGCCGCGGCCGCGCCGACCGCCGCGCTCACGGAGGACAGCAGCGCGACCTCGGCGGGGCCGGCGTGCAGGACCTGGATCGCGATCAGGGGGAGGGCGCCGAAGGCCAGCCAGGTGCCGAGCGCGCTGGTCCCGTACGCGGCCCGGAGCCAGCCGAAGTCCCGTCCCAGCCGGTGCCCGCCCGCCATGTCCGACCGTCCTTCGCCTCGTCCACCCCGGCACAACCGATCCGCGTGCCAGGAGCATCAAAGCGGGCGCCGTACCAGGGGATCAAACAACTATGAGGCCGCTGCGCCACAACCGATGGTTGTGGCCGTAGGGTGACCGGCATGGATCTCGACGGGGTACGGACGTTCGTGGCCGCGGCGGACGCGGGGCGCTTCCAGGAGGCCGCAGCCGAGCTGGGGATCACCCAGCAGGCGGTCTCCAAACGCGTCGCCGCACTGGAACGCGCCCTCGGGGTGCGGTTGTTCACCCGCACGCCGCGCGGCGCCGGGCTGAGCATCGACGGGCAGGCGTTCCTGCCGCACGCCCGCGAGTTGCTGCGGGTCGCCGAGCGGGCGCTCACCTCGGTGCGGGCCGGCAGCCGGCCGCTGCGGGTGGACGTGATCGCCTCGCGTGTGGCGCCGTCGGGCCTGATGCGCGACTTCCACCGTGCGCACCCCGGGGTCGAGCTCGACGTGGTGACACTGTTCGACGTGGAGACGGCCGTCGCCGCCCTGCGTTCGGGGGCGATCGACGCCTCGTTCCGCGCGGTCGCGGTGCCGGGCCGGCCCCTGCCCGCAGACATCGCGTCGGTACGGGTGCTGGACGAGCCACTGCACCTGCTCACCGGCCCCGGGCACGCGCTCGCGGGCGCGCGGTCGGTGAGCGTCGCCGAGCTGGCCGGGCACCGGATCTGGATGCCCGGCATCGTCCCCGGGACGGAGTGGGCCGCCTACTACGACGCGCTGGGCGCCGAGTTCGGCCTCACCATCGAGGCGACCGGCCCCAACTTCGGCTCGGACGCACTCCTGGACACCGTCGCCGACACCCCGGCGCTCGCCACCTTCATGGGCGAGCACACCCGCCTGGTGTGGCCCGCCGGGCACGGCCTGCGCCGCATCCCGGTGACCGATCCGACGCCCGTCTACCCGCACTCGCTGCTCTGGCACCGCGACAACCCCCACCCGGCGCTGGCCACCCTGCGCGCCCACCTCGCCGCCACCGGGGGCGGCCACGGCGCGGCCGGGACGTGGGTGCCCTCCTGGGTGCTGCCGGGCTGACCACGGCCGGGATCCGGTACGGACGCAGCACCCCCGGGCTACCGCCGCTGTCCGGCCGTGGTCAGCGTGATGGCCTGGCCCGTGACGGGGAAGAGGCAGCGCTGGAGGCTGCAGGCGGCGTAGCCGACGACGGCCTCGGCGGGGCCCTGGCCGCCGGTCCGTACGGGCAGGGTGAGGGTGACCGGGCCGTCGGGGTAGACGGGCAGGTCGACGTCGAGGCCTTCGGGGCGGATGAGGGACAGGGGCTTGTCGGCGACGGCCGGCCCGTCGGCGGTCAGGGCACCGCGGGCACCCAGCGCGGTCGGCCGGCCCAGACCCGAGATGCCCTCGGGGGCCAGCGCGGTGCTGTAGAGGTGGAAGCCGGGCTCGGTGGGGGTGAAGGTGGCCCGCAGCACACCGGCGCCGTCGGCCCCCGGCTCCAGCGTCACGCTCACCGCGACGCCGTGCCGCTCGAAACGCCCGGCCGGCTCCGACGGGCCGGCCTGAGCCGGTTCGGCCCGAGGCGGTTCGGCGGGTGCGGCGCACCCGGCCGCCAGGGCCGCCACCAGTGCCACCGGCAGGGCGACGGCGGTGAGGAGGCTGCGAACGCGCCTCACAGCGACCAGCGGGTGAGGTAGGTGGCCAGCTGCGCGGCGCTCAGGGTACGGGCATTGGAGAACCGGCCGTCATTGCTGGCGGTGCGGACGGTGCCGTCCGGGCCGAGGACGACCAGGGCGGGGATGCCGCTGTGCTCCAGGTCGACGTAGTGGGCGGCGACGTCGAGGTTGCGGTCGAACTCGCCGACGTCGACGGAGACCACGCGGTACTTCTCCCGCAGGATGGGCTGGACCTCGGGGGAGCGGAAGAGCTTCTCCAGCACCCGGCAGTCCGGGCACCAGTCGGCGCCGAAGTCCAGCAGGACGGGCCGCGCGTCGGTGGCCGACTGGGCGAGCGCGGCCGAGATGTCGGCGGCGGCGTTGCGGGACGGGTCGTAGGAGCCGGGCGCGCCGGCGGCCGCGGACGACGATGCCTTCGGTGCGGTGGACGCGGTGGACGCGGACGGCGCCGTGGACGTGGAGGTCGTGGCGACCGTGCCGGTGGAAGGGCCGGTGGCGGCGCCCGCGGTGGCGGGTGCGCCGGCGGACGCGCAGCCGGTGGTGACGGCCGTCACGAGGACGGCTCCGGCGAAAAGGGTACGGCGAAGCCTCACGGCGGATCCCCCTGGTGACGGATGTGCAGCGAGTGAGGATATCGATCAGCACCGACATGCGCCGCAGGACCCCCGGGCCGGCCCGATCCCGAGGCCGCTGAACCGGCCCCGCATCCCAGTGGTCCCGACCGGGGACGGTCCTCAGAGGGCCCAGTGCGACAGGTAGTTGGCCAGCTGCGCCGCGTTCAGGGTGCGGGCGCTGGAGAAGCGGCCGTCGTTGCTGGCGGTGCGCACGGCGCCGTCCGGGCCGAGGACGACCAGGGCGGGGATGCCGCTGCGCCTGAGGTCGACGTACCGGGCGGCGACGTCGAGGTTGTGGTCGAACCTGCCGACGTCGACCGAGACCACCCGGTACTTCGCCCGCAGGATCGCCTCGATGTCGGGGGAGTGGTAGAGCTTCTCGATGGTGCGGCAGTCCGGGCACCAGTCGGCGCCGAAGTCGAGCAGGACGGGGCGGGAATCGGTGGCCGACCGGGCGAGGGCGGACGCGATGTCGGCGGCGGCGTCACGGCTCGGGTCGTAGCTGCCGGGTGCGGCGGCACGGGGTCCGACGTCAGCGTGGGCGACGGCGTCGTGGGCGCCAAAGTCGTGGCTGACGGAGGCTTCCGGAGTGGCGGTGGCCACGGGAGGCGGCGCCTGCGCGGTGTGCGACCCGGTGGACGCGCGGGCCGCACCGGCGGACGGGCCGGGGACGGCGGGGCGCAAGACGGCGGGTGCGCCGGCGGACGCGCAGCCGGTGGTGACGGCCGTGGCGAGGACGGCGCAGGCGAAACGGGCACGGCGGAGCCTCACGGCGGATCCCCCTGGTGACGAATGAGCGGCGAGTGAGGATATCCACCGGCGACGGCGCGCGCCGCGCGCTTCCCGGCCGCCCCACCCGCCACCTCACAACGCCGGACCGCCGGGGCGGCCGTGGGCGCCGTAGAACACCTCAGCCCCTCCACCGCCCGGTACCTGCGCATCCGTCAGAGACGGATCGCACTCCACGGACCGCGGAACGCGGCACCACGGCTGCCGCACCGACGGTGTGGCGTTCATCCGATGGGGTGAGCGGCCCTGCCGCGCTTGACCCCCGTGCGGACGAACCACAGGCAGATTGCCAGGGCGGCCGTGGCGCCCACGGCCGCGAGGGCCAACGTGGGCGGCTCGTCATCGTCCGGATGCCGGCTGCCCGCCACCCGGGCGGACTCCGGGTGCTCGGCGGCGACCTCCAGGGGCACCTTCACGCCGATGCCCGGCGCCTTGACCCCCTTCAGGCCGAGAGCGTCGGTGGAGTACTCGCGGTCGGCGACCCGGTAGGTGAGGGTGTACGAGGTTCCGCCTTTCACGGGCCTGGCGTCGGTGATGGTCGCCTCCACCCGCACCGGCGAGGCGTCGATGCGATTCGCCTCCCGCCACTCGGCGACGGCACCGGCCACGGTGAGGACCAGCACCAGCGACGCCCCCAGGGCGCCGGCCAGCGGGAGGAACCACGCCCGGCGGATCAGCTCTCTCATGACTCCGTACGCTACCCACCCATCCGCCAACGGGTCGAGGGGTAATCGAACGGCCACGGTGGTACCGGCTTCGCTCACGTCAAACAGCGGCGTTCGGCCGACAGTCGGAGATCTTGGAAGCTGGCAGATGTTCACGAGCAGGACGTGCGTGTAGCGGTCGGCCGGCCTTCACCTGTCTCTCGGCCCGCGCCCGAGTCGGGGCGAGCGAGCACGTGAGGGCATCGGTGAGGGCCCGGATGGCGGGCGGCGAGCAGCAGGTGCAGCCGGCAGAAGCCCTCTCAGCGATGGGGTGGTGTGGACCAGCCCAATGAGATCTGGATGCCCCATGGGAAGGCTACTCCGATTGAGTAGTTCAAGGCCTGGGCTTGTTCTGCAGCCCGAACGAGCAGGCGGCGCAGTTTATCGCACATCTCCTGCAACCGCACGGTGATGTTGTGGGACCATCCCGGGAACATCATGGGACTGTGCGGTGCATACGTGGATGCGGTCACGTACGAGATCAGACTCGCCCATTCATCGACTGCCGCCAAGAGATCTTCATCGTGGATTCCATGGGTGCTTTGTGCGAGGACTTCACCGAGTTCGCTGTCAATTATCACAAGGGCTTCGAAGCAGTCTTCCTCTCGCTCGAAGGAGATGGCGTTGATCCGCTGTCGTAGCTCTTCTGAGGGGGATGGGATTGAGCTCTGATGGGAGGGCGATTCCATCGCGGATGCCAGCGGCCCGGCGTAGGTCGGCTGGCGCAGGACGACCGGGACCACAGGCGGCAACGTGCCGGCATCGATCGGCACAAGGTCGGGTACCGTGACACGGGCCTGCGCCAGGGTCAGCAGGTCAGGTAGCTCATAGGGATCGGCAGCCCCCAGATCCACCTCGTAGCCAAGGTCCTTGAGGCTCGCGGCTGTGACCCGGCTCAGGACGAGGCCGCCCCTGGCGAGGAAGCCCGACATCAGCTCGTCGCGGAAGACGGTCCACCGCCAGTGGTTGTTCGCGGTCGCGGGCCCACCTTCGCTCTCGACCGGTACCGGTGTGGGTCCGGCCGCACCGATGAGTTCGGCATACTCCGACATGGCGTTCGGCCCGACGAAGGTCGGGTTGGGCGTGCCTGTGTCTCGAAGCAGACCCTTGTCTTCCCAGAGGATGCCGATGCCGAGCACATGGCCCATCTCGTGGGTGATGACGTCCACGAGCGTTCCCCCTGCTTCCATTTCCATCAGGCTGTGCCGGTCGAACATCATGATGCCTTTGGCCGGGAGGAGTGAGGCGGGGCCTGATTCGGCCCGCAGGTGGGTGGGACCGGACTGGCCCAGAATCCTCCCGGAGTCAATGGTGACACCCTCGACGAGGATCACGATATTCTCGATGGACTCCCTGTCGACATCCACGGCGGGAAGGGCGCCGACGATCACCCTGGCCCATTGGTCCGCCGCGTGCTTGAACGCACTCTTCTGGTTTTCGGTCAGCCCACCACGAAATCTCAATTCAATCGAGAAGGGTGGCTCATCAGCAGGTCGGCCTGGCGATACGGCCCGATAGGTTTCGATCGGTGTGGCCACGAGCGCCCCCGAGTTGGTGAGGTCCGATGCATGTGCTGAAGCTGACCCTAGGCTTCGAAGTGCTGGTGTTCCTCCATGAGGAAGTCGGCGCGCCGCGCCCTGCCTGACCTTGACCTGAAGAGCCGACAGATCGGCTGAACATGATGTTGCCCGGCCGTCCTGCCGATGAACGAGAGGCCGACGCGATGACTGCGATCGATACCTGGGGGGTCAGCCCTGGCCTCGCAGGCCTGGCCAAGGTTGAGGGGCGGGCAGAATGATGATCATCGTGATCCGTGCGACCGCCGGACCGGAGGGAATGTGATGATGCAGGTTCTGCACGGGGTGGCCACCGACGAGCTCGAACTCTCCGGGACGCGCCCCGAACTCCTGACGTTCGGACGGTTGTTGCGTGGACGGGAGGGGACCGTGGAGCTCTCGGAGGACGTGGAGCCGTTCCCCTACGACAGGTCGCTGTCGAGGATCGTCTTCCAGGAGGAGCCGGAGCGTGACACCGCCTCGATCATCGTGGCGGGTGGGCTCCTGACGATCCGGGGAGGGCGGGAGGCCCTCGACCTCCTTGCCGCCAACATCGAGGACTTCGCGGCCGAGGCGGATGCGCGCCACCACCTCCACGTCGACCACCCGACCTACGTCTTCATCGCCCCTGGGTCGCACTCCCTGGTGTTGACGTTCCTGAAGTAGCGTCCGCTCACGCGGGATCGGGGAACACCGCCAGCGCGGCGTCACGGACGTCCGGCCGCGGATGGCGGCGCAACGCGTGCAGCACCTCCCGCCAGGCGGTGGGCCACCCGAGCTGCGTCCCGACCGATGTCAGCGCGACGGCGAACAGGCCCGGGGCGAGTCCGTCGTCGGCGGCCAGCCGGCCGGCGGCCGCCAGGGTCCCCGTCAGCGCCGGACGTTCGGCGACCAGGACGGCGAGCTCGGCGAGCCGCTCGCCCAGGTCGGGTGCGCCCCGGTCGAGCGCCGTGACCAGGAGGCGGGCCCGGCGGATGTAGCACGGGAACCCGGGTTTTCGCGGCGGTGGTGCGCCGGCCCCGGGTCGCCGTCGTTGCCGTTCCGCGGCCACCGCAGGCCGGGCCGGCCCGCGCGGACGGCGATACGGGGCCGGTCAGTGGCCGCGGGCGGCGGTGACGAGGTCGTGTACCCGGTGCTGGAACTCCAGGTAGGCGTCGAGTGCGCGGGCCAGGTCCGCCGCCGACTCCAGCGCCTCCGGGCGTAGCTCGGCCATGAGTCGCAGGTGTCCGCGGGCCCGGACCAGTGCGGGCTGGCCGATGTGGAAGTGCCCGGACTCCGGCTCCAGGTGCAGTGCGAGGTACGGTGCGGCGAGGCCGGCGGCCATCCGCTCCTCGTACTCGCCCAGCGGCGACCACACCACGACCGGGCCGTCGTCCGTCCCCGCGAGGCACATGCTCGGGCGTCCGGTCACGTCGACGGTGCTGGTCGCGTACGTGTCCAGTTCCCGCGGCACCAGTTGGGGGCGGTCGAGGATGTCCAGGGCGCCCCGGATGAGGGTGGCGAGGTCGGCGGCGATCGGATGTCTCCTCGGCGGTCACTACGGTTCCGGCGCTGCCATCCCTGATCTTGCGTGGGTATCCCCGGCTTCAGCCGGGGAAGGAAACGCATCCTCGGACCGGAGGCGCGCAGCGCCGGAGTTCGCTGCGCCT